>JAYRTA010000198.1:0-4646 GCA_041919875.1 Arenimonas sp. | reverse complement strand
GATATGAGTTGGGCGTTCCGCTATTTGTTTGGTTGGCTGTGGGGGTGGCCCCTTGGGGGGCGCCCACCCCGGCCATGGCCCAGCGCCTGAGCCTGGCCGAACGCGTCACCAAGCTCGAGAACGAAGCCAACGCCGCCAAGTCGGGCGCCGGCCAGGCCAATCTCGAGGCCCAGAACCGCATCGTCGAGCTGCAGTCCGAGGTGGGCGCCCTGCGCAACCAGGTCGAGACCCTGCTCAACGAGATCGAACAGCTCAAGCAGCGCAGCCGCGACCAGTACGTGGACCTCGACAGCCGGCTCGGCCGCCTCGAGGGCAATCCGTCGGCCGCCGCCCCCGCTTCCGCCGAGGCCGCGCCCGCGGCGCCGGCCCGCCCCGCGGCGACCCCGGCCCCGGCCGTGCGTGAGCCCGCCGCGCGCGACACGGCCGCCACCCCGGCCGCGCCCGCCGCCCCGATCGACCCCGCCGCCGAGGAGGCCGCCTACCAGGCCGCCCTCGATGCCCTGGTCGAGCGCTTCGAGCCGGCCGAATCGGCCCGCCTGTTCCAGCGTTTCCTCGCCGACTACCCGGACAGCACCCTGGCGCCCAATGCCTGGTACTGGCTGGGCGAGAGCTACTACGTCACCCAGAACTACGAACTGGGCCTGGACGCCTTCCAGACCCTGTTGACCCGCTACCCCGGCTCCCGCAAGGAAGCCGACGCCCTGCTCAAGCAGGGTTACTGCGAAGTGGCCCTGGGCCGCCGCGCCGAGGGCGAAGCCAGCCTGCGCCGCCTGCTGCAGGATTTCCCGGGCACCGACGCCGCCGCCAAGGGCGAGAGCCGCCTGCGCACGCTGGCGCTCGAAAACCGCTGAGCCCGGCGGGCCGCCGGACATCGCCATGGATTCCCCGGCCGCCGAACGCCTGCGCCTCACCGAGATCTTCCTGTCCGTGCAGGGCGAGGCCCGCACCGTCGGCTGGCCCACCGTGTTTGTGCGCCTCACGGGCTGCCCGCTGCGCTGCCAGTACTGCGATACCGCCTATGCCTTCCACGGCGGCGAATGGTGGGAGATCGACGCCATCCTCGCCGAAGTGGCGCGCCACGGCGTCCGCCACGTCTGCGTGACCGGGGGCGAGCCCTTGGCGCAGAAGCGCTGCCTGGTCCTGCTGGAGAAACTCTGCGACGCCGGCTACGAGGTCTCGCTCGAGACCTCCGGCGCCGTGGATATCGCCGGCGTGGATCCGCGCGTGGGCCGGGTGGTGGACCTCAAGACGCCCGGCTCCAGGGAAATGGCCCGCAACCGGCTGGAGAACCTGCCGCTGCTCACCTCGCGCGACCAGCTCAAGTTCGTGCTCTGCGACCGCGCCGACTACGACTGGGCCCGGGGCATGGTGGCCGAGCACGGCCTCGCGGACCGCTGCGAGGTGCTGTTCTCGCCCAGCCAATCGCAGCTGGCGGCACGCGAGCTGGCCGAGTGGATCATCGCCGACCGGCTGCCGGTCCGCTTCCAGCTCCAGCTGCACAAGGTGCTTTGGGGCGATACGCCCGGAAGGTAGCATTTCCTGCCGCAGATTCACGCCGAGGATCGCGGCCGGGGCTTTCTGGCGTTGTGACGCTTTCCCCGCGGTGTTCCGCGCAAATCCGTGGCCAAACCTTTCAACGAAACCGAAATGGAAAATCAGCAGCGGAAGCGGGCGGTGGTGCTGGTGTCGGGCGGGATGGATTCGGCCGTCGTGCTGGCGCTCGCGCGCGAGCAGGGCTTCGATTGCCATGCGCTGAGCGTCGCCTACGGGCAGCGCCATACCTCCGAGCTCGCGGCGGCCGAGGACCTGGCGCGCACGCTCGGTGCGCGCGAGTACAAGCGGGTCACCGTGGACCTGCGCAGCATCGGTGGCTCGGCGCTCACCGACGACATCGACGTGCCCGAATCCGGCGGCGCCGGCATCCCGGTGACCTACGTGCCGGCCCGCAACACCATCATGCTGTCGATCGCCCTGGGCTGGGCCGAGGTGCTGGGCGCGGCCGACATCTTCTGCGGCGTGAACGCGGTCGACTACAGCGGCTACCCCGATTGCCGCCCGGAGTTCATCGAGGCGTTCGAGCGCCTGGCCAACCTGGCCACCAAGGCGGGCGTGGAGGGGCGAGGCCTGCGCGTGCATGCCCCGCTGATGCGGCTGGGCAAGGCTGATATCGCCCGCGAAGGGCATCGCCTGGGCCTGGACTTCTCCCGCACCGTGTCCTGCTACCGGGCCGATGGTGAAGGCCGGGCCTGCGGCCGCTGCGATGCCTGCCGCTTGCGCGCCGAAGGCTTCGCCGCCGCCGGCCTGCCGGACCCCACGCGCTACGCCGCGCGCACCTGAGGTAAACTGCGCGCCCCGTGGGCAGGGAGCGACGTGCTTCGCATGTCCTACGGAAAATCAGGCAGTGGGCCGTTAGCTCAGTCGGTAGAGCAGCTGGCTTTTAACTAGTTGGTCGTTGGTTCGAATCCAACACGGCCCACCACTCCTGGTTCGATGCTTGCCGCCCGGCGCGGGAGCCCAGTAGGCTTCGGCGGCACGGGGAGGGCGGCGAATGATGGATCCACGGGTCGAGGCGCATGGCAAGGCCATGCTGCTGGTGCTGCTGCTTGGACTGCCTGCGCTGCTGGGCCTGCTGCCGCCCGGCACCGTGTCCGGCCACGATATCCAGTACCACACCGTCGCCCTGTCCCAATTCCACGAGGCCCTGCGCGCCGGCGACTGGTTGCCGCGCTGGGCGCCCGACATGGCGGGCGGTTACGGCTATCCGAACTTCGTCTTCTATCCGCCGCTGGCCTACTACCTGGCGATGGTCCCGGTGTGGCTGGGCGCGACCTATGCCCAGGCCTGGGACTGGGTGATCGGCGTGTTCCTGGTCGCCAGCGGCCTGTCGACCTACCTGCTGGCGGCACGCTGGGGGCGCGTGGCCGGCGTGGTCGCGGGCGTGGCCTACGTGTACGCGCCATACCACCTGGTGGTTGCATACGTGAAGGGAAATCCGACCGAGTTGGTCGCGATGGCCTGGCTCCCGCTCGCCGTGCTCGCGTTCGATCGGCTGCTGCAGTCCGGAAAGCCCAGGCACGCGGTGGCCTTCGCGCTGGTCCTGGCGATCACGGTGGCGACGCACAGCGTCTCCGGGCTGCTGCTGGCCGGCACGGTCCTTCTCTATTGGATCGTGGTGGCGACCTGCCGGCGCGACCTGTCCTCGGCCTGGCCCGCGGCGGCGGCCTTCGGCATGGGCCTGGCGCTCTCCGCGTTCGCGTGGTGGCCGGCGCTGGCCGAGCAAGCGTTTGTCCAGGCCGATGTCATGGGATCGGGCTACTTCCACTATTCCCGGCATTTCGTGCCGCTGGCCGACTTGTTCGTTTCGGTCTGGAACTATGGTGTGTCGGGCTATCCCGCGCAGTTCAGCCGGCAGTTCGGCCTGCTGCAGTGGCTGGGATTGCTGGGGGCCCTCGTGTTGTGGCGGCGGCCGGGCGGGCGCGTGGCGCGGACGGCCCTGGTCGTGCTGGCCCTGGCTTGCGTCTTCCTCTGCCTGGAGGCGTCGGGCTTCGTTTGGCGGGTGATGCCCGTGTTGCCCGACATCCAGTTCCCCTGGCGGATGCTGGCGCCTGCCGTATTGGCCGGCAGCGTCCTGTTCGGTTGGCTGGTGGCGCAGGCGCCCGCCGCCTGGCGATCCGCGCCCGCCGCCATCGCCCTCGCCATGGTGCTGCTGCTGGACGCGGGACATGCGCGACCCTGGGTGCAGATGCATCGCGAGCCGGCCTTCGGGACGCCATCGCATGTCCGTCAGATCACCTTCGACGCCATCGGCTCGGACATCACCCACATCTATCACGCCTATCTGCCCCGCGGCGCGTCCTTGCCCGCCTCGGTGCGGGAGGCCCCCGCGCGGGGAGACGGCATGCGCGTCGAGGGCAGGGCGGGTGCGCTGCAGGTCGATGCCGACCATGCAGGCACGCTGGTGATCAACGTCTTCGCCTACCCGGGCTGGCGGGTCTGGGTGGATGGGGAGCGGGTGGATCCCGTTGCCGAGCCCAGCCATGGGCTGCTGTCGGTGCCGCTGGCGCCGGGCCGGCATGAGGTCATCTACCGCTTCGGCGCCTCGCCGGCGCGCCTGGGCGCCGGCATGGTGTCCTGGTCTGCCGCGGCGGGCCTGCTGGCCTGGATGGCCTGGCTGGCGTGGCGACGCCGCTCGCCTAGAACGAACGCGACAGCGTGATGGTGCCGGTGACGGGGCGTTCGCCCTGTCCATCGAACTCGTGGCTGCGTCGCACGTTGGCGTAGGCGGCCTTCCAGGGGCCCCAGGTGGCGGCGAGGCCGATGCTGAGTTCGCCGACCAGTACGCGGCGGTCCACCGAATGGCCGTCCTTCCAGGTATTGCCGTCGAGCGTGATGTCGCGGCCCACGGCGCGCAGGTCCAGGGCGGCGAACAGGTGCCAGTCGAGGCGGCGGGCGCGGGCGGGGGCCGGGCCGGGCGCCTGGTTGTCGCCGGCGAGGCGGAAGGGCGCGCTGCCGAAATCGTCCGGCACGCCGCGGCCCCAGCGCCATTCCAGGCCGCCATTGGCCTGCACGAAGGCATTGCCCACGCTGGCGCCGGCATGGCCGATCAGGTCCCAGCCCAAGCCTTCGTCGCGCACATCGCGCTGCAG
>JAYRTA010000197.1:0-4674 GCA_041919875.1 Arenimonas sp. | reverse complement strand
AGCGCTCGTTGGCGTACTCGCAGATCGCCAGCGAATCCCAGACCACCCGGCCCTGGTCGTGCAGCACCGGCACGCGCCGCGTCGGCGACCAGCGCCCGACCTGCGCCTCGTATTCGGGCGTGTCCAGCGGCAAGAGCACCTGCTCGAAGCCGATGCCGGCCTGGCGCAGCAGCAGCCAGGGCCGCAGCGACCAGGACGAGTAGTTCTTGTTGCCGATCACGAGCGTGGTTTGCATGGATCCATCCCTGGCGTCCGCGGCGCGGGGCTAGCTGAAGATCTGGTTGCCGCCGTTCTTGTTCGCGATGCGCGCCGAGCGCGTGGCGCGCTCGGCGAGGGCCGCGCCGTCGCGCTCGCCCGGCCCGGCCTGGGCCACGCCCACGCTGACGGTGAGGAAGGGCGCCACGCGCGGATCCACCGCCATGCGCTGGACCGCGGCGCGCAGGCGGTCGGCATAGTCGCGCGCCTCGAGCAGCTTCTTGTTCTGGGACACCAGCAGGAAGCCATCGTTGCCGCAGACGCCCAGCACGTCGCCGTGCGCTGCCTCGTCGCGCAGCAGGTCGGCCAGTGGCCGCAATCCCGCCGCCACGCCGACCTCGCCGCCGGCGTCGCGCAGGGCCGGCACCTGGTCGAGCACCAGGTGCAGCACGCACAGCGGCTGCTGGGCCTGGCGCGCGCCGTCCACGCGCTGCTGGAGCACCTGGCGCAGCACCGGCTCGCGCAGCGCCCCGGTCACCGGATCGGAATCGGCCGCGCGCTGCGCCCCGACCGCACCCACGGCCTCTTCGCCGGCCATGCTGGCCATCGCCGCGAACTCGGCGCACAGGGCGAGTTCGGCCTCGCTGTACATCACGTCGGCGGCGCGCTCGACCAGCAGCGCGCCCCAGCCGGGCTTGCGCACCGGCAGCGGGATCACCGCCAGCTGCACCTTTTCCAGCGGGCCCTCGGGCCCGTCGAAATCCATGCCCAGCTGTTGCGGTGCCTTGAGCTTGCTCAGGTTCCGCAGCAGGGTCGTGCGCTGCGACATCAATTCGCGGTAGCGCGGCTCGGCCGAGCGCGGCTCCACCTGCAGCAGGTCCTCGCCATCGGCCTGCATCCCGACCACGGCCGCCGATTCCTGCACCAGCACGGGCTTGAGCCCCTCGAGCAGGCGGCGGTAGGCGATCCAGGCCAGGTCTTCGTCGGCGGCGTTCTTCAGGCCCGAGTCCAGGCTTTCCATCAGCCGCTCGCGGGCGACGGCAATCTTCTCCTCCAGGCTGGGCTCGGGCGGGGTGGCGCGGCGACGCGCCGCCCGGCGCTGCAGCAGCGCCCGTCCCCAGGGCAGCAGGAGCATCAGCGCCAGGGTCGCGGCCAGCGCCAACTGCCAGCCGTAGAGCGCCCACCACGACACCGGGATGGCCTGCTGGTCGGCGGCCACGCGCAGGCCGACACCGGCGCACAGGGCCAGCAGGCCCAGGATCGGTCCCCAGCGGTAACTGCGCGGATCGATCGCCAGCATCGCCAGGCAGGCCATCACCGCCAGGCCGTAGCCCAGCCAGGCCACCCACTGCTGCACGATGACATTGGTGCCCGCCAGGCCGCTCAGGCCCAGGACCGCCACCAGCACCAGCAGCCAGCCCAGCAGGGTGGCGCGCGGCGCCCAGTCGGGCGCCGATTTGGCCAGCCCGGCGTAATGGCGCATCGCCAGCACCAGCGGTCCGGCGCCCAGCAGGAACATGGCCGGGGGCACGCTGGCGCCCTGGTAGGAGAGCAAGGCGATCTCGGGCAGGGAATACAGATGGCCGTTGGCGGCCAGGCAGGCCAGCCAGGAGCCCAGCGCCGCCGCACCCACCGGCAGGGCGCGGCTTTCCGGGTCGCCCACGTGGCGCACCAGCGACAGCATCGCCACCGCCAGCAGCAGGCCATAGATCCAGCGGAAGCCGCGCCGTGCGTCGGCCTCGGCACGGGCCGAACGCGCCTCGGTGCGCAAGGCCACGTGCAGGCCGGCCATCACGTGGCCTTCGGTCTCCAGGTACAGCTCGACCGGGCCCGCCAGGCCCTCGGGCAGGGGCAGGTCGAAATGCGCGGGCCAGGGCGCGTCCTCGTGCAGGCCGCGGGCGAAGAAGCTGTCCTCGGCCACCACGGTGCCGTCGGGCAAGCGCAGGCGCAGGCGTTCGAGCGGGATGCGCGGGATCTCCAGGCGCCACTGCTGGCCCGGCGGCAGGTCGGCGCGGATCCGCACCCACAAGGCGCGGTCGGGGCGCGTGGTGAACGCGAAGCCCGGGCTGAGCACGGGAACGAAGCCCGGCTGGGCGCGACCACTGAGGATATCGTCCAGCGGCGTGCCGCGCGGCGTGTCCATGTGGGCGAGGCTGGGCACCGGCGCCACCTCGTCGGCGGCCACGGCCACAGCCAGCGGCGCCGGCGCCGCGAGGACGGCCAGCAGGCCGATCAGGAACCACCCAGCCTTGCGCAAGCGAGACTCCCCGGTTGTGCGTTTGCAGCCCCCTGCCCGGCCGATTCTAACCCCGGCCCGGGGGCGGCGGCCCAGTCCCGGGCCGGGGTCGGTAAACTGTCGGCCTTTTCCCGCGACGCACCCCGAATGAGCGCCCTGCCCGACCCGACCCCGGCCACCGCCGAGAAGAACGACTTCATCCGCCAGATCGTCCGCGAGGACCTGGCCAGCGGGAAGCACGCCGCCGTCCGCACCCGGTTCCCGCCCGAGCCCAACGGCTACCTGCACATCGGCCACGCCAAGTCGATCTGCCTGAACTTCGGCATCGGCCGCGAGTTCGGCGGCACGGTCAACCTGCGCTTCGACGACACCAATCCCGCGAAGGAAGACCCCGAGTACGTCGAGGCGATCAAGGAGGACGTGCGCTGGCTGGGCTTCGACTGGGCGGCGCTGCGCCACGCCTCGGACTACTTCGAGGTCTTCTACCTCGCCGCCGAGAAGCTGGTGAAGGACGGCAAGGCCTACGTCTGCGACCTCACGGCCGAGCAGGTGCGCGAGTACCGCGGCACGCTGACCGAACCGGGCCGCAACTCGCCCTTCCGCGACCGCGGCGTGGACGAGAACCTCGACCTGCTGCGGCGCATGCGCGCCGGCGAGTTCCCGGACGGCGCCCGCACCCTGCGCGCGAAGATCGACATGGCCAGCGGCAACATCAACCTGCGCGACCCGGCCCTGTACCGCATCAAGCACGTGCCGCACCAGAACACCGGCGACGCCTGGTGCATCTACCCGATGTACGACTTCGCCCACGCGCTCAGCGACGCCATCGAGGGCATCACGCACTCGCTGTGCACCCTGGAGTTCGAGGACCACCGGCCGCTGTACGACTGGTGCGTGGACCACGTCGCCCTGCACGCCGACCGCGCCCTGCTGGCGCCGCTGGAGGCCGCGGGCATGGCTGGCGATGCCGCCAAGCCGCGCCAGATCGAATTCTCGCGGCTCAACATCAACTACACCGTGATGAGCAAGCGCAAGCTGCTCGCGCTCGTGCAGGAAGGCCTGGTCTCGGGCTGGGACGACCCGCGCATGCCGACCCTGCAGGGCCTGCGCCGCCGCGGTACGCCGCCGGCGGCGCTGCGCCTGTTCGCCGACCGCGTGGGCATCAGCAAGCAGAACTCGCTGATCGATTTCTCGGTGCTCGAGGGCTGCATCCGCGAGGTGATGGACGCGGGCTGCGCGCGCCGCCTCGCCGTCGTGGAGCCGCTGAAGCTGGTGATCACCAACCTGCCGGCCGGCCATGCCGAGATGCTGCGCTTCCCGAACCACCCGAAGGACGCCGCCTTCGGCGAGCGCGAGGTGCCGTTCTCAAGCGAGCTCTGGATCGAGCGCGAGGATTTCATGGAAGTCCCGCCCAAGGGCTTCCATCGCCTGGTGCCGGGCGGCGAAGTGCGCCTGCGCGGCGTCGGCATCGTGAAGTGCGAAGAGATCGTCAAGGACGGCGACGCGGTGGTCGAGCTGCGCTGCACGCTCGATCCGGACACCCGCCCCGGCCTGCCGGGCGCGGACCGCAAGGTGAAGGGCACCATCCACTGGGTCAGCGCCGCGCACGCGGTGGCGGCCGAAGTGCGCCTGTACGACCGCCTGTTCTCGGTGCCCGACCCGGACAAGGACGAGGCCGGCAAGACCTATCGCGACTACCTCAATCCGGCGTCGGTGCGGGTGGTGCAGGCCTGGATCGAGCCCTCGGCCGCGGCGCTGGCGGCCGAAACCGGCGTGCAGTTCGAGCGCCTGGGCTTCTTCACCGCCGACCGCCGCGACCACCGCGCCGGCGCGCCGGTGTTCAACCGCACCGTCACGCTGCGGGACACCTGGGTCGGCAAATGAGCGACGCGGCCGCGCGCTGGCCCTGGCCGCTGTCCCTGCTCGCCTTCCTCGCGATCGGCGCCCTGTGGCTGGTGCCGGGGCTGCCTTTTCCCTGGCGCGGTGCGGCCGTCGCCGCCGCGGTGGTGCTGGTGGTCTTCGCGGAGCACCGCAGCCTCCGGCCACTGGGCCTGGCCTGGCCGCCACCGCGCGGCACGCTGGCCTGGATCCTCGCCAGCTGGCTGGTGCTGGAGCTGGTGATGGACCTGCTGGTGCAGCCCGGCATCGCCGCCGCCACCGGCGAGCCCACCGATTACTCCGCCTTCGCCGCGCTCGAAGGCAACACCGCGCTCGCCCTGCGCTACCTCTGGGGCATGTGGATC
>JAYRTA010000196.1:1737-4677 GCA_041919875.1 Arenimonas sp. | reverse complement strand
CGATCGGGCGGCGCGGGTCGCCGATGTCGGCGAGGTCGGGGGCAGTGGCCATGGCCGGTCTCCGGCGAAAGGACAGGCCGCCATCATAGCCCCGCCGGCACGCGCCGGCGGCGGCCTCGGGGCGCCGGGGTGCCCGTCGCGCGACGGCGCCGGGCCGGTTGCGGCGCTCAGTCCAGGCGCAGGCCGGCCAGCCGCTCCAGGGCCTCGGCGTACTTGCGGCGCGTGCCTTCGATCACGTCGGCCGGCACGCGCGGGCCGGGCGCGGTCTTGTTCCAGTCCAGGGTCTCGAGGTAGTCGCGCACGTACTGCTTGTCGTAGCTCGGCGGGCTGATGCCTTCCTGGTACTGGTCGGCCGGCCAGAAGCGCGAGCTGTCGGGCGTGAGCATCTCGTCCATCACGTGCAGCACGCCGTTGTCGTCCAGGCCGAACTCGAGCTTGGTGTCGGCGATCAGGATGCCGCGTTCGAGGGCATAGGCCGCGGCGAACTGGTAGATCGCCAGCGTGGCCGCCCGCACCTGCTCGGCCAGCTCGGCGCCCACCAGGCGCACCACCTGGTCGAAGTCGACGTTCTCGTCGTGGTCGCCGACCGCCGCCTTGGTGGAGGGCGTGAAGATCGGCTCGGGCAACTGGCCGGCCTGGCGCAGGCCGTCGGGCAGGCGGATGCCGCAGACCGCGCCGGTGCGCTGGTAGTCCTTCCAGCCGCTGCCGATCAGGTAGCCGCGCGCGATCGCCTCGACCGGCACCGGCCGCAGGCGCTTGGTCACCACCGAGCGGCGCGCGTACAGCGCCGGGTCCACCCCGGCCGGCAGCACCGCCGCCACGTCCTCGTGGGTGAGGTGGTTGGGCATCAGGTGCGCGGTCTTGTCGAACCAGAAGTTGCTGATCTGGCAGAGCATCTCGCCCTTGCCGGGGATCGGGTCGGGCAGCACCACGTCGAAGGCCGAGAGGCGGTCGGTGGCGACCATCAGCAGGCGCTTGTTCGGCAGTTCGTAGACGTCGCGGACCTTGCCCCGGTGCAGCAGGTTCAGGCCGGGCAGGTCGGAGGTGTGCAGGACGGTGGGCACGGACGCCTCGGACGGCGGGAGGGGGCGCCATTGTACGCGTCCGTCCCCGGCCTGCAGGCCGGCCGCTGCTAGAATCCGCGCATGCGCCCGACCCGACTCCCGCTGCTGTTCGCCCTGGCCCTGTCGGCCGCCTGCGCCGACGCACCGGCCGATGCCGCCGCGCCGGCCGGCTCCGGCGCCGGGGCCACCGCCCCCGCGCGCCCGGCCAAGCTTGGCCTGTGCGTGGCCTGCCACGGCGAGGACGGCGTGAGCCGCGTCGCCGGCACGCCGCACCTGGGCGGGCAGGACGGCCAGTACCTGCGCCGCGCGCTGGAGGACTACCGCAGCGGCGCGCGCCGCCACGTGCCGATGAGCAGCCTGGCCAACAGCCTGCAGCCGGCCGATATCGAGGCGCTGGCCGCCTGGTACGCGTCGCGGCCAGGTTTCATCCCGGGGAGCGCGCCATGAGGTGGTACGGAAAGCTGCTCGGCTTCGTCGCCGGCTGGCTGTTGATGCGGCATCCGGCCGGTGCCCTGATCGGCCTGGTCATCGGCCATGCCTTCGACGCCGACTGGTTCCGGCCGAAGAAATACGACCCGTACGCCGTGCTCGGCCTCGCCCAGGACGCCAGCGAG
The DNA here is from genome assembly GCA_041919875.1 of Arenimonas sp. Taxonomy (GTDB): domain Bacteria; phylum Pseudomonadota; class Gammaproteobacteria; order Xanthomonadales; family Xanthomonadaceae; genus Arenimonas. The sequence goes on along the minus strand of JAYRTA010000196.1, from coordinate 2,999 downwards.
GCGGAGATCGACCGCGCCTACCGCCGCCTGATCACCCAGTACCACCCCGACCGGCTCAACGGCGCCGCCGACGAGCTGCGCCAGCAGGCCGAGGCCAAGGCCCGCGAAATCAACGCCGCCTACGACGCCATCCGCAAGCTGCGGCGCTGAGGCGCCGAGGCGGCCGCGCGCACCGGCGGTGCACGCGGCCGCGCACGCGGCTCAGAACCGGCGGTGCCGTAGAGCAGGTTCGCGTCGTCGGCGCCGAAGGCCAGGCCCAGGCGGCCGCGCAGGGCCCAGGTCGAGCCCAGCTCGCGCTCGATCGTGTAGAAGGCCGGCGTCGTGCTGAAGGCCGACACGCTGTCGGTGACGCCGCCGTTGGCGTACTCGCCGGCCGGGCCGACCCGCCTCGACCCTACGCAGGGCCGCGCCGGGCCGGATGCAGGGGCCGTCAAGCGGGGCCGTGCCGGTTCACGCCCCGGCAAGGGAGGTAGACTCCGCGTGACGCGCCCCGCGCACTGCCCCAGACCCGCCATGTCCGATTGCATCATCGCCCCGTCCATCCTTTCGGCGAACTTCGCCCGGCTCGGCGACGAGGTGGACGCGGTGCTCGCCGCCGGCGCCGACTGGGTGCACTTCGACGTGATGGACAACCATTACGTGCCCAACCTCACCATCGGTCCGCTGGTGTGCGAAGCCCTGCGCAAGCACGGGGTGGTCGCGCCGATCGACGTGCACCTGATGGTGAAGCCCGTGGACCGGATCGTGCCCGACTTCGCCGCCGCCGGCGCCACCCTGATCAGCTTCCACCCCGAGGCCAGCGAGCACGTGCACCGCACGATCCAGCTGATCAAGGCCCAGGGCTGCCAGGCCGGCCTGGTGCTCAACCCCGCCACGCCGGTGGAGGTGCTGGACTACGTGCTGCCGGAGCTGGACCTGGTGCTGCTGATGTCGGTCAATCCCGGGTTCGGCGGCCAGGCGTTCATCCCGTCGGCGCTGGACAAGCTCAAGCGCGTGCGCGAGCGCATCGAGCGCGTGGGCAAGCCGATCCGCCTGGAGATCGACGGCGGCGTGAAGGCCGACAACATCCGCGCCATCGCCCAGGCCGGGGCCGACACCTTCGTCGCCGGCTCGGCCATCTTCAACGCCCCCGACTACGCCGACGTCATCGCCCGCATGCGCGCCGAGGTCTCCGCGGCGCGGGGCTGACCGGTCTTGGGCGCGGGTGGCGCGGCCGCCGCCCATCCACCCCCCCCCCGCGAAGGCCCGCGGGGGTCGTCGGT
>JAYRTA010000196.1:0-1727 GCA_041919875.1 Arenimonas sp. | reverse complement strand
TATGACGCGGCCGACTCCATTCCTCCGCCCTCCGGCGAAGGCACGAGGGTGACGACGTAGCGCAGGGGCCCGCGCGGGGCGGTGGCGTCGAAGGGCCAGCAGGTGACGAGCACGAGGCGATGGCCCGGGGCGCGTGGATCCAGGCGGGCCGTGCGTGAATCGACCACGGTGGTGGATGCGACCCGGTAGCGGCGCTCGCCGGCCGGCGTGGCCAGGCGCAGTTCCTCGCCCGGCGCAAGCTCGCGCAGCCAGGCGAAGTGCGTGTCGCGGTGGCCGCTGATCACCGTGCTGCCGTCCGCTGCGCCCGGCGCCGCGCTCGAGGCCGCCCAGCCGGGCCCGAAGGCCAGGGCGCGGCCGTCGTCGCCGGCCAGCACCACCTGGTCGATGCCGTGCGCGGGTGCCCGCAGTCGCGCCACCGCATGCGTGTCGGCCCAGGGCCAGGGCCGGTGCGCGGCCCCGTCCTCGCGGGTCGCGTCCCAGCTGCGCTTGAGCAGCACCTGGGACAGTTCCGCCTTGGCCGGCAGCCAGGCCGCCTGCGCGCCCAGGGCCAGCGCGGCCAGGGCCAGCGCCGCCGCGATGCGCCGGCGCCAGCGCGAACGGGGTGGGACGTCCCTGTCCCGAGGGTGCATCCCTGATGCGGGCAGGCGCATGGCGATCAGGCCCCGCGCAGCGGCAACGGCCGGCGCTGCAGCAGCGGACTGGCGTCTTCGGGCTGGAAGTGCCAGTGCATGTGCCGCAGCGCGACGGCGGTGGAACGGGGCGCCGCCTCCTGCGGCGCAAGGGCGAGGGATTCGCGGCGTTCGACAATCAGGACCATGGCGGTTCTCCTTTCAGGCCCGCGCGGGATCGCGCAGGAGGCAGAGCAGGGCGATGCAGGCGAGGCTGGCGATCAGGCGGGCAGCCATGGCTCAGCCCCGGCTGCGGATGAACGCGAGCGAGAGCAGGCCCAGCGCCAGCGCCAGGGCGAGCTCGAGCCGCCAGCCGGTGCTGCCCTGGGCGAAGGCCAGCGAGCCCTCGGGCGTGGCGTTGGCGATGCGCGTGCTGGCCAGGTCCTCGCCCTGCGGCCGCACCGGCGTGCGGTCCACCGCGACCAGGCTGGTGAAGCGGCTGACCAGCCCGTGGCGCAGGGCGACGTCGACGATGGTCGGCCGGATTTCGTCCTCGTCGGCGCCGCGGCGCAGCCGGTCCTCGAGCTCGTCGATGCGGCCGCGTGCCCACAGCCGGCCGATGCCGGGCGCCGGCGTGGTGGCCTCGGGCGTCAGCGGCACGCGCCGCGACCAGGGCGAGGGCGCCAGGCCGCGCACGGTCAGCGCGCCCTGCAGCGCGTCCAGTCGCGCCACCACCTGGATCGCCTCGCCCTGGTAGAGGTCGGGGATGCGCGCCGGGTAGGCCTCGGCCACGCCGGGCCAGTCGAGGCTGATGTCGCGCATCGCCGGGCGGTCCAGCCGCGCCAGCAGGGCATCCATCTGGTCGGCCACCTCGTTGACGTCGCGGATCACGGCGCGGGTGCCGCGCCCGGCCTCGGCGGCCTTGCGCAGGAAATGCTCGTTGGGCGCGCTGCCGATGCCCACCGGGAACAGGCGCGCGTCGCCGCGCCGGGTTTCCACCACGCGCAGCAGCTCGTCCTCGTTGCCGATCGCGGCATCCGTGGCCAGCACCACCTGGCGCAGGTACCCGGCGGGCGCCGCGCCGGCGAAGGCGTATTCCAGCGCCGGCAGCATCTCGGT
>JAYRTA010000195.1:0-4679 GCA_041919875.1 Arenimonas sp. | reverse complement strand
GGCCGGCGCGATGGTGGGCGTCGAGAAGGAGGAGCGCCTGGCCACGCCGCTGTTGCGCGCGTTCCGGTTCCGCAATCCCTGGCTGCTGGTGAACCTGCTGACGGTGTTCGTGTCGGCGGCTGTGGTCGGGGCCTTCGAGGACTCGATCCAGAAGATCGTGGTGCTGGCGATGTTCCTGCCGGTGCTCTCGGGCGTGACGGGCAACCTCGGCTGCCAGGCGCTGGCGGTGATGCTGCGCGGCATGACCCTGGGCGAGCTGCGCGGACGCCGGGTCGCGGGCATCGTCGGCAAGGAAGGCCTGCTGGGCCTGCTCAACGGCGTGGTGATCGGCGGGCTGGCGGGCGCGGCGATGTTCGTGCTCGAACGCGGCGAGGGTACCGGCGTGGCCCTGACCCTGGCGGCGGTGACGCTGGCGGCGATGGCCCTGAGCTGCCTGGTCGCCGGCCTGGCCGGCTCGCTGGTGCCGGTGCTGCTGCGACGGGTCGGTGCCGACCCCGCCACGGCCTCCAGCATCTTCCTGACCTCGCTGACCGATGCCACCAGCATGGGCAGCTTCCTGCTGCTGGCGACCTGGCTGGTGCTCTGACCGGGGATTGCTGCACTGCAACGTGCATGCACCCCGGGCCGGGGAGACGATGCCCGGGCTTCCGACGTGGGGGAGGGAGCGGAAAGCCCGCAGCTGCTGACTCAGCGCTGCGGGCTTTTTTTATGCGCGCCCCGGGCGGGGCCCGCGGGCCCCGTGACACAATCGCGGCATGCCTGAGACCGCGCCCGCCGCGGCGCTCGACGCCCTGGTCGAACGCGCGCTGTCGAGACTCGCCGATCGCGACCCCGCCGCCCTGGCCGACCCGGCCCGGCGCGAGGCGCTGGCGCGCCTGGCCATCGCCAGCGATTTCGCGCTCGATACGCTCTGCCGGCAACCGGGCCTGGCGACCGGGCTGGACACGCCCGATGCGGAGCCGCCGCGGCTCGAGGCCGGCGCGGAGGCGGACTGGCCCGCGCGCCTGCGCCGTTGGCGCGCCGCTGGCTCGACCCGCCTGGTCTGGCGCGACCTGCAGGGCCTGGACGACGTGGACGCCACCCTGGCCGGCGCCAGCCGCCTGGCCGACCAGGCGCTGCAGGCGGGCGTCGCCGCACTGTCGGCGTCGCTGGCCGAACGCCACGGCCGCGTGCGCAGCCGCGACGGGCGCGAGCAGTCGCTGGTGGTGTTCGGCCTGGGCAAGCTGGGTGGCGGCGAGCTGAACTTCAGCTCCGATGTGGACCTGGTCTACGCGTATCCGGAGGCAGGGGAGAGCGACGGCGCGCGGCCGCTGGACGCCGAGGCCTGGTTCACGCGCCTGGGCCAGCGCCTGGCGCAGCTGCTGGGCGACGTCACCGCCGACGGCTTCTGCCACCGCGTGGACCTGCGCCTGCGGCCCTTCGGCGGCGCCGGGCGGCTGGCGCTGTCGTTCAACGCGATGGAGCAGTACTTCCAGCGCGAGGGCCGCGACTGGGAGCGCTATGCCTGGATCAAGGCGCGGCCGGTGGCGGGCGACCTGGCCGCGGGCGACAGCCTGCTGGCCACGCTGCGCCCGTTCGTCTACCGGCGTTACCTGGATTACTCCGCGCTCGACGGCCTGCGCGAGATGAAGGCGCTGATCGCCGCCGAGGTGCAGAAGCGCGAACTGGCCGACGACCTGAAGCTGGGGCCGGGCGGCATCCGCGAAATCGAATTCCTGGTGCAGGCCTTGCAGCTGATCCGCGGCGGCCGCGAGCCGGCGCTGCGCGGCCGGTCCCTGCTGCCGATGCTGGCGGCGCTGGCCGGCGCGGGCCACGTCGCGCCGGCCACGGCCGAGCGCCTGGCGCAGGCCTACCGCTTCCTGCGCCGGGCCGAGAACCGCGTGCAGATGCTGGCCGACCAGCAGGTGCACGCATTGCCCGAGGACCCGCTGGCGCGCCACCGCATCGCCCGCGGCCTGGGCCATGCCGGCGAGCGCGAGCTGCGTTCGGAGCTGGACGGGCACCGCGCCGTGGTCTCGGAAGAATTCGCCGGCCTGCTCGAGGCCCGCCGCCGCCGGCGCGCGCCCGCCAACGCACTGGTGGACTACTGGCGCGCGCTGCCCGACGGCGGCGAGCCGGCCGTACTCGCCGACGCGGGGTTCGCCGACCCCGAGGGACAGGATGCCGCGCTGCGCGATTTCGCCCGCACGCCGGCGGTGCGCGCGCTGTCCGAGCGCGGCCGGCGCCGGCTCGACCACGTGCTGCCGGAACTGCTGGCCGCCGCCGCCCGCAGCGAGGCGCCCGATGCGGCCTTGCCGCGCGGACTGGCCCTGCTGCAGGCGATCGCGCGGCGCACGGCCTATCTCGCCCTGCTGGAGGAACAGCCTGCGGCGATGGCGCGGCTGGTGGACGTGATGGCGCGCAGCGCCCTGCTGAGCGAGCGCCTGGCGGCGCATCCGCTGCTGCTGGATGAATTGCTCGACACCCGCGCCGCCGGCCCGGTGCCCACCGAAGCCGAACTGCCGGCGCTCGTGGCCCAGGCCGATGCGCTCGCGCCCGCCGGCGATACCGAGGCCGCGCTGCACGCGCTCAATGAACTGCGCCAGGCGATCGGCTTCCGCATCGCGCTGGCGGTGCTGGGCCAGCGCCTGGCGCCGGTGGCGGCGGCGCGTCGCCTGGCCACGCTGGCCGAGGCCATCGTCGGCGCCGTGCTGGCGCGCGCGCAGGCCGACCTGGAAGCCTCGCACGGCCGCGTGCCCGGCGCGGGCCTGGCGGTGCTGGGCTATGGCAGCCTGGGCGGGCGCGAGCTGGGCTTCGGCTCCGACCTCGACCTGGTGTTCCTGCACGACGCCCCGGCCGAGGCCGCCAGCGACGGCGCCCGTCCCCTCGACGCCGGCCGCTATTTCGCGCGACTGGCGCAGCGCCTGGTGAGCCTGCTGGGCACCGTCACCGGCGCCGGCAAGCTCTACGAGGTGGACGTGCGCCTGCGCCCGGACGGCGCCAAGGGCATGCTGGTGTCGAGCCTCGAGAGCTTCACCGACTACCAGCGCCACCGGGCCTGGACCTGGGAGCGGCAGGCGCTGGTGCGTGCGCGCGCGATCGCCGGCGCCCCGGCGGTGGGCGCCGCGTTCGAGGCCATCCGGCGCGAAACCCTGTGCGCGCCGCGCGACCCGGCGCAGCTGCGCGAGGACGTGCTGGCGATGCGCCGCCGCATGCGCGACGAACTCGACCGCAGCCGGCCCGACCGCTTCGACCTCAAGCAGGGCGAGGGCGGCCTGGTGGACCTGGAGTTCCTGCTGCAGCACGCGGTGCTGGCCGAGGCGGCGCGGGTGCCGGCGCTGGCGGAGGCGCGCGACACGCCGGCCCTGCTTTCCGCGCTGGGCGAGGCCGGCCTGCTGCCCGATGCGGGCGCGCTCGCCGCGGCGCACGGGCGCCTGGTCGGCCTGGGCCTGGAATGCACGCTCGACCAGCGGCCGCGGCTGGTGGTGCACGACGAGGCCCTGGAGGCCGACCGCGCACGGGTGCGCGCGGCCTACGCGCGCCTGGAAGCCGGCGCCGCCGCGCCCTGATGCGCCGCGGCGCGGCCGGTCTGGCGGCGCCGCGTTGTCCCGAGGTCCATGCGGCGATGCGGCTGCCCCCGCGCGGGCCGGCTCAGCCGATGAGGGCGCGCACGCGGTCGGCGATCCGGGCGGTTTCCCGCAGGGGTTCGGACGCGAATCCCGCCAGCGAAGGCCCCAGCGCCCGGAGGCGGCCGCGGCGCAGCAGCTCGTCGAGGAATGCGCGCACCCGGCCGGTGGCGCGCCCCGGTTCGGGCACGTACACCGGCGCCGGGGTGGCGCAGGCCTCCGAGACCATGTTCACCGAATCGGGGGTGGCGACGATGACGTCGGCCCAGGCCAGGGCGGCGTCGTAGGGGTTGTCGCCGTCGTCGGGGCCGAACCAGCGCGGGCCCGGCAGGTCGACCCAGCGCTGGCGGGCGAGCGCGCGCAGGGCCGGCGGCGTGCGGCGCGAGCCGAGCACCATCAGGCTGCCGACCTCGCCCTGCGCGATCGCGCGCTCGAGCCGGGCCGCCATCACTTCGAAGGCGCCGCGGTCGAAACGCACGGCACGCGTCGGGCCCCCGATCAGCAGCGCCACCCGCGGGCCGGGCAGGGCGGCGAAAGCCGGCGTGGCCGCGCGCGCCGCCGCGAGCCAGGCGGCATCGACGGGATGCAGGCTGCCGCACAGCGTGACCACGTTGGCGCCGTGCAGGCCGTCGTGCGCGGGCGCCACCACGAGGTCCCAATGCGCCGGGTCCAGGCGCGGGTCGAGCAGCTGCACCGCCCGCGTGCCGCGCGCGCGCAGCAGGCGCGTCGCCAGGGCCGCGCGGCGACCGGCGCCGATCGCCAGGGCCGGGGGTGCCTCCAGCAGCGCGCGGAATTCCGGCCCGAACGCCGCCGCCGCGCCGGGCAGGCAGCGCGGTGCCGCCCACGACCAGGGCGCGCGCGCCTGCAGCGCCCGCTCGGCCGCGGCCGGATCCAGCGCCGTCGCCAGGGCCAGGGCCTGGCGACGGTGGCCGGCCAGGCCGTCGTGCAGGGCCAGGGGAACGGAGGCATCCATGCGCCCAGCCTAGCCAAAACGAAGGCGGCCCCGCGAGGGCGGGGCCGCCGGGGGGGTGCCGGGGCGGGGGCGGGGGGGGGCCCGGGCAGGGGGTGGCGAAG
>JAYRTA010000194.1:0-4700 GCA_041919875.1 Arenimonas sp. | reverse complement strand
GCGCGTGCACACGCCGGTCGCCGTGCTCGGCAGCGCCGCGCTGTTCGCCGCCCCGCACGCCTACCAGGGCGTATCGGGCCTGCTGGTGACCTTCGCCTTCGGCCTGGCCTTCGCCGGCATCTTCCTGGCCAGCCGGCGCAACCTGTGGGTGACCATCGGCGCGCACGGCCTGGTGGACACCCTGTTCCTGGGCCTGGCCTGGGCCGGCCACCTGTCGTGGTACGCGTGAGGACGACCGCATGATCTACGCCCAGCTGCACCTCACCCTGCCGGCCTGGATCCACGAGGAAGTGGACGGCCAGCGGCTGTACCCGGACGACGAGAGCCGGGTCGCGCTGGCAATCCAGCTGTCTCGCCGCAACGTCGACCACCGCAGCGGCGGCCCGTTCGGCGCCGCGGTATTCACCGGCGATGGCCGGCTGCTGGGCGTGGGCGTGAACCGCGTGGTGCCGCACAACTGCTCGGCCGCGCACGCCGAGGTGATGGCCCTGGCCACCAGCCAGCAACGGCTGCAGCGTTTCCGCCTCAACCAGGACGGCGGCCGCATCATCCTGGCCACCTCCTCGCAGCCCTGCTGCATGTGCTACGGCGCCCTGGTCTGGGCCGGCATCGACGAACTGCTGGTCGGCGCCCGCGCCGACGACGTGCAATCGCTCGCGGGCTTCGACGAAGGCCCGCTGCCGGCCGACTGGGCCGGCGAGCTGGAAAAGCGCGGCATCACCATCAAGCGCGACCTGATGCGCGACCACGCCCGCGACGTGCTGCGCGCCTATGGCGAGTCCGGCCTTGTCTACTGACGGCCTGCTGGCCTATTGCCGCGCCGGCTTCGAGCCCGAGCTCGCCGCCGAACTGTCCGAGCGGGCCGCCGCCGCCGGCTTCCATGGTTATGCGCGCACGCAGCGCGACAGCGGCTGGGTGGAGTTTCTCGGCGTCGACGACGGCGCCGCGCTGTCCCGGGCCCTGCCCTGGTCCTCGCTGGTGTTCGCGCGGCAGAAGCTGCAGCTGCTGGGCGACCTTCCAGGCCTGGATCCGTCCGACCGCATCGGCCCGATGATGGACGTGATCGCGGGCCGCGGCCGCTTCGGCGACGTCTGGGTCGAACACCCCGATTCCGACGCCGGCAAGCCGCTGTCGGGTCTGGCGCGCGCGCTGGGCAATGCGCTGCGGCCGGCGCTGCGCCAACGCGGCCTGCTCACCGACAAGGACAACGTGAAGCTGCCGCGCCTGCACGTGCTGCTGGTCGCCGGCGACCACGCCCTGCTCGGCGCCGCCGATGCGAACGACGCCGCGCCCTGGCCGCTGGGCGTGCCGCGCCTGCGCATGCACGCGGACGCGCCCAGCCGCTCCGCCCTGAAGCTGGAGGAGGCGCTGCTGGTGCTGCTGACTCCGGCCGAACGCGAGGCGTGGCTGAAGCCGGCGATGACCGCGGCCGACCTGGGCGCCTCACCGGGCGGCTGGAGCTGGGTGCTCGCCCGCCACCACCTGCGGGTGACTTCCATCGACAATGGCCCGATGGCCGGATCGGCCATGGCCACGGGCGTGATCACCCATATCCGCGCCGACGGCTTCCGCTGGCAGCCGGCCAAGCCGCTGGACTGGATGGTCTGCGACATGGTCGAGTCGCCGCGCAAGGTCGCTTCGCGCATGGCGACCTGGTTCCGCGAGGGCTGGTGCAAGCGCGCGATCTTCAACCTGAAGCTGCCGATGAAGAAGCGCTGGGACGAGACCCGCGACTGCCTGGCCGCTTTCGCCGACGAGGCCGGGCGCCCGCTCGACATCCGCGCGCGCCAGCTCTACCACGATCGCGAGGAGATCACGGTGTATGCCGGCTGATGCGCGTCCGCGGCCGGCCCCGCGCCCGGCCGGCCCGGCCCGGTGGGCGCTGTGCTGGGCGCTGGCGCTGGCGTTCGGCGCGCCTGGCGACGCGCCGGCGCAGGCCGCCGACTACTTCAAGGCCGTGGATCTCGATGGCGACGGCCGGCTTTCGCTGGAGGAGTTCCTGGAGCGCATGAGCTGGGCCTTCCGCCAGCGCGACGCAAACGGCAACGAGATCCTGGATCCGGAGGAACAGCACGTCGCCAACGCCCGCCCCATTAGCCTGGCCGAACACCGCGCGCGTTTCACCGCGCAATTCCAGCGCCAGGACACCAACCGCGACGGCTACCTCAGCCCCGCCGAATTCCTGGCGCCGCCGCGCTAGCCTCGCGCGGCACCGCCGGCGCGGCCCGCGTCGCGCGCGTTCATTCCTCCCAGGCGCTCGCTTCGACGCCGTCCTCGCCGGCATAGCTGGCGACATGGCCGACGATCGCCATCACCGCCATCGCGGCCATCAGCAGCCAGGTCAGCAGGGTGCCCAGGAACCGTCCCGGGCTGGCGCCGCTGCTGCGGCCCAGGCCCCAGGCATGCAGCAGCCGCGACACCAGCAGGGTGGCGCCGAAGGCATGGATGATGGCGTCGGGATAGCCGTTGAGCTCCATGCCGCCCAGCAGCAGCAGGGCCAGGGGCAGGTTCTCCACCGCGTTGGCATGCACGCGGATGCGCCGGGCGAGTTCGGCATCGCCGCCATCGCCGACACCGATCCGGGCCGAGCGCCGCCGCGCCACCACGCGGGCGGCCAGGAACAGCACCAGCAGGGTGCACAGGCCGGCGTAGAAGAGGGTGATCATGGCGTGGGTCCGGAGGGGAGATGCCGGCGATCATCGGCGTCCGCGCCGCGGCCGGCAAGCACCTCGGTCAGATCAGGCCATTGCGCCAGGGGCCGGTGATGGCCACGCTCAGGCCGGGCTCGTAGATGTTGGCGAACAGCCAGCGCCCGTCCGGCGAAAAGCAACACCCGGCCCATTCCTCGTCGCGGTAATCGCCGGTGAAGCCGCGGAACCCGTCCAGCACCACCGCGTTGCGGCAGAACTCGAACAATCCACCGTCGGCGGCCATGCCGTACAGGCGCTGCGTCGGCTGCTCGGAATCCTCGCAGATGACCAGGCCGCCGCGCGGACTGAGCACGATGTTGTCCGGGAAATCGAGCACCTGCGGCGAGGGCGATTCGAACACCAGCTCCAGCGTCTCCTCGCCCGGCCGGTAGGCCCAGAGCTGGCCGCAGGCGGCATCGCCGCCATTGGTGGCGGTGAAATAGACCCGGCCGTCGCCGAAGATGATGCCCTCGAGCCGGGTGAAGAACGAACCGCCGTTGGCCGCGCCCTGCATCACCAGGCCGATGTCCTCGCCCTTGTCGTCGAAGCCCTTGCCCGGCTGCTCGATCTCGACCCAGCGCACGGCGAAGACCTCGCCCTGGCGCCGGCCCGTGCGCAGGTCGGGCGCGCCCACGGCCTGGAGCATCTGCAGGCGGCCGCCGCGCGCGAGCTCGCCGCGCACGGCCGGCAGGAAACGGTAGAAGCCGGCGGGTTTCTGGTCCTCGGTGAGGTAGACGATGCCGGTGCGCGGATCCACCGTCGCGGCCTCGTGTTTCATCTGGCCCATGGCCTCCAGCGGCTCGGGCCGGGCCAGGCCCTCGGCCGGCACTTCGAACACGAAGCCGTGACTGCGCTTCATCCGGTGCCTCTGGCCCTGGCCGACCGGAACGTCCTGGCCCTGGTCGAGCACGATCTCCTCGCAGCTCAGCCAGGTGCCCCAGGGCGTGACGCCGCCGGCGCAGTTGGTGAGCGTGCCCGAGAGCGAGGGCCGGGCGTCCACCAGCCTGCCGCTGCGCGTATCGAAGCGCAGGGTCGTGGTGCCGCCGCCGGTGTCCGGGTCCCATACCGCCTCGGGCGGCGCGAACGGACCCGGGCCGGTGACTTCGTGGTTGCGGACCAGGGTGACCACGCCTCCCCGTTCCGCGACCACGCCCATGCCGTCGTGCTTGCCCGGGCATGGCAGGTCGGGGCCGATCGGTTCGCCCTTCCAGCCGAAGGTGGTGTAGGAAAAGCCTTCCGGCAAGGCCAGCAGCGGCAGGCCCGTGTTGGTGTCCCGGACCGCCCGCAGCGGCCCGTAGCCGGCGTGCGGCCGGCCGGCCTGGGCCGCCAGGCCCAACTGGCGGGCGGTGCAGCCCAGGCCCGCGAGGGCGAGCGCGGCGCCGCCGGCCTGCAGCAGCCGGCGACGCGGAAAGGCGGAAGGAACGCGGGACTGGCTCATGCGGACTCCGTGGCGGGATCCGTCATTCCACCCGGCTCCGTTGACATGCGGATGACGCGGCCAGGCTCCCGCGCGGACGCCGGCGCGCTCACTCCGCGATCGAGATCGCGGTGGCGACGATGCGCAGTTCCTTGTCGGCCGGCGCCTGCGCGCCGTCGTCCTCGACCAGGTGGCGGGCGTGTTCGGCGCTGATCGGCTCTTCCTGCAGCACGCCGTAGGCGATCGCGGTGCCGCTGGCGTCCATCGGCACGGCGAAGCCGTGGTCCTTGGCCATCACCCGGGCGCTGGCGCCGTCCTGCTCGAGCACGACCCAGCAGCCCTTCTTCTGGCAGACCTGGGTGATCCGGCCGGTGAACTTGCCGGCCTGGCCGGCATGCGCGGCGGGGTCGGCGGCGGCGACCGCGATCGGGGTGGCCTCGCCTTCGGGCATCGGCTCGCCGTAGTTGGCGGCGAAGGCGGCGGGCGAAACCAGGCACAGGGCGAGCAGCAGGGTCTTCATCGGGTCATCCTCAGGTGGCGAGCGGGCGGGCCGCCAGGGCGGCGACCTCGTGGGTGGTGGAATACCTGCCCTT
>JAYRTA010000193.1:0-4703 GCA_041919875.1 Arenimonas sp. | reverse complement strand
CGGCAGGGCGGGTTCAGTCATGCCGATTGCCTGGGCGTGGTCGGGTTGCTGCAGGGCGAAGGCGTCGACCTGCTGGAGATCTCCGGCGGCAACTACGAACAGCCGCGCCTGCTGGGGGTTTCCGGGCGCGCCGCCGACGCGGTCGAGGTGCGCCCGAGCACGCGGGTGCGCGAGGCCTACTTCCTGGACTACGCCGCGGCGATCCGGCGCGTGGCGACGATGCCGCTGATGGTGACCGGCGGCTTCCGAAGCCGCGCGGGCATGGAAGCGGCGCTGGCGAGCGGCGATACCGACGTGCTGGGCATCGCCCGTCCGTTCTGCACGCACCCGGACGTCGCGCGCCGCCTGCTCGCCCGGGACATCGACGCATTGCCTGCCTTCGAGCAGCGCCTGCACCTGCGCGCGCGCGGCCGTCTTTCGCCGGCCAGCCCCTGGCTGGCGGCGAAGATGGTGAACGTGCTCGGCGCCCAGGGCTGGTACTACCAGCAGATGGACCGGCTGGCGGCGGGACGCCCGCCGGACCTGCACCGCGGCGTGCTGCGCGCGTTCGCGCGCTACTGGTGGAACGACCTGGGACAGGCCGCGCGGCGGCGGCGATAGGAGGCCCGATGATGACCCCCGATCCCCTGCACGGCATCGAGCCCCTGTCCGACGAGGCGGTGCTGGCCGCGATGCGCGACTGGCTCGAGAAGGCCGTCATCGGGCTCAACCTGTGCCCCTTCGCCAAGGCCGTGCATGCCAGGCGCCAGATCCGCTACGTGGTCAGCCACGCCAGCACGGAGGAGGCCCTGCTCGAGGACCTGCTGCACGAACTGCAGCTGCTGGCGGCCAGCGACCCGCAGGACGTGGACACCACCCTGCTGGTGCACCCGCATGTGCTGGGTGATTTCCTCGACTACAACGACTTCCTCGACATCGCCGACGCGGCGGTGGAGGAGGTCGGCCTGGAGGGCGTCCTGCAGGTCGCCAGCTTCCATCCGCAGTACCAGTTCGCCGACAGCGAACCGGACGACATCGCCAACTACAGCAACCGCGCGCCCTTCCCGACCCTGCACCTGCTGCGCGAGGACAGCGTGGACCGCGCGGTCGCGGCCTTCCCCGAGGCCGCGCGCATTTTCGAAGCCAACATCGAGCGCCTGCGCGCCCTGGGCCCGGCGGGCTGGCGGCGCCTGTTCGGGCCCGATCCCGGGCCGGACTAGCCGAAGGCGTCCCGGTCCATCAGCACGGCGGCGCCGGCGCGGGCCTCGGCCGCGCGCATCGCCGCCTCGGGCAGCAGGCGGGCGAAGTAGAAGCGCGCGGTGGCGAGCTTGGCGCGATGGAAGGCGTCGTCGCGGCCGATGGCCAGGGCGGCCATGCGGGTCCAGAGCCAGGCGAAGGTGAGGTGGCCGACCACGCGCAGGTAGGGCACGGACGCGGCGCCGGTTTCGTGCGGGTCGGCCTGTGCGCGCTCGCCCAGTTCGCGCGTCAGCTGCAGCGTCTCGGCCAGCAGGCGGGCCAGCGGCGCGGTGAACTCGCCCAGCTCCCCACGCGCGGCGAACCCGTCCAGCGTGGCCTGCACGCGCGCGGCGAAGCGGCCGAGTTTCGCGCCACCGTCGAGCAGCACCTTGCGGCCCAGCAGGTCCAGCGCCTGGATGCCGTTGGTGCCCTCGTAGATCATGTTGATGCGGCAGTCGCGCACGTACTGTTCCAGGCCCCATTCGGCGATGTAGCCGTGGCCGCCGAGCACCTGCTGGCACTGGGTGGTGGTGTCCCAGGCGTTGTCGGTGAGGAAGGCCTTCACCACCGGCGTCATCAGGGCCAGCAGCTCGGCGGCATCCTCGCGCACGGCCGCGTCGGGGTGGGCGTGCTCGCGGTCGAGCAGCTGTGCGCACCAGGTGGTCAGGGCGCGACCGCCTTCGTTGAGCGCGCGCGCGGTGAGCAGCATGCGGCGCACGTCCGGGTGCACGAGGATCGGGTCGGCCGGCCGGTCCGGCGCCGCCGCGCCGCCGGGCGCGCGCGACTGCAGCCGCTCGCGCGCGTAGGCCAGGGCGTTCTGGTAGGCGACCTCGGCCTGGCCCAGGGACTGCATGCCCACGCCCAGGCGCGCCGAGTTCATCATCACGAACATCGCCTGCAGGCCCTTGTTCGGCTCGCCCACCAGCCAGCCGGTGGCGCCATCGAGGTTCATCACGCAGGTGGCGTTGCCGTGGATGCCCATCTTGTGTTCGATCGAGCCGGCGCGGATGGCATTGCGCGCGCCCAGGCCACCGTCGGCGGCGGGCAGGAACTTGGGCACCAGGAACAGCGAGATGCCCTTGGTGCCGGCCGGGGCACCCGGCAGGCGGGCCAGCACCAGGTGCAGGATGTTCCCGGCCAGGTCGTGTTCGCCGGCGCTGATGAAGATCTTGGTGCCGGTGATCGCGTGGCTGCCGTCCTCGCGCGGCTCGGCCCGGGTCTTGAGCAGGCCCAGGTCGGTGCCGCAGTGGGCTTCGGTCAGGCACATGGTGCCGGTCCATTCCCCCGAGACGATCTTGGGCAGGTACAGGCGCTTGAGTTCGTCGCTGCCGTGCGCCAGCAGGCACTCGTAGGCGCTGTGCGAAAGGCCGGCGTACATCAACCAGGCCTGGTTGGCCGAGTTCCACATTTCGTACAGGCGGTTGTTGACCACCACCGGCAGGCCCTGGCCACCCCAGGCCGGGTCGCAGCTCACCGCCGGCCAGCCGGCGGCGACGAACTGCGCGTAGGCGGCCTTGAAGCCGGCCGGCGCGGTGACCACACCCTCGCCATGGAAACGGCAGCCCTCGCGGTCGCCGACGGCATTGAGCGGCTGGATGACCTGGCTGGCGAACCGGCCGCCCTCTTCGAGCACGGCCTCGATCGTCGCGCGGTCCAGGCCGGCGTGGCGCTCGCCGTAGGCGGCCAGTTCGGACTCGGTGTCCAGCAGGTCGAACAGGACGAAGGACATGTCGCGCAGCGGCGCGGAATAGTGCGGCATCGGGGCCTCGACGGGGACGGCGGGCCTTCCGTACCGGCCCGTATGTGCCCGAGTATGCCGCAGCCATGCCCGGGGCGGCGAGCCCCGGGCAGGCGTCCTCACTCCACGGTGAGCGCGCGCGTGGCCAGCACGATGCGGCTGTCGCCGCTCCAGTAGCGCAGTTCGTAGGTGCCGGGCGCGTCGGGCAGGCGCAGGGTCACGGTGCGCTGGGCGAAGCCGGCGTCCGTGGCCACGCGACGGCCGGCCAGGGTCTTGCCGCGGCCCCCGTTGGCGGCCGGGTCCACCACCTGCACTTCGTCGAAGCGGCCGCCCGGGCCGGTCCATTGCACGGGGAGGTTGGCGCCGGCGGCGGCCTTGGCCGGTGCCGCCAGCGTGACCTCGACCGGCGTGACCTCGAGCGCCCGGGTCGCCAGCACCTGGCGGTTGTGCCCGTTCCAGTAGCGGATTTGGTAGCGACCGGGCACGGCCGGCGCCACCAGGCTGACCCGGCGCTGGGCGAATTCCTTGTCCGTGCGCACGCGGCGGCCGTCGCGCAGGGTGGCCGAGGGCGCGTCCGGGTCGAGGATCTGCACTTCGTCGAATTGCGCGCCGGGGCCGGTCCAGGCGATCACGACCGTCGAGCCCATCGGCACGCTCGCCGGCGCCTCGAGCGTGACCGCGACCTCGACCACCCGCAACGGCCGCTCGGCCAGCACTTCGCGGTTGTGGCCGTTCCAGTAGCGCAGCACGTAGTCGCCCGGCGTCGCCGGCGCGACCACGGTGGCGCGGCGCTGGGCGAATTCCTTGTCCGTGCGGACGCGCCGGCCGTCCACCACCCGGCCCCGGCCGCCATCGCCGGCGGGATCGAAGACCTGCACTTCGTCGAACTGTTCGCCCGGGCCGGTCCAGCCGACCACGATGTCGGCACCGATGCCGATCTCTTCCGGCGCGTCCAGGGCCACCGTGGCGGGCACGGCCTCGATGTCGCGGGTGGCGATCACGCGGCGCTGTTCGCTGTGGTAGTAGCGCAGCTGGTACGGGCCAGGCACGCCGGGCGCGATCAGTTCGACGCGCTTCTGCGCGAAGCCGGGGTCCACGCTCACGCGTCGCGTATCCACCACCACGCCCAGTCCGCCACGGCCGGAGGGGTCGAAGATCTGGACTTCGTCGAAGCGCGTGCCGGGGCCGTCCCAGGTGATCTGCACGCGGCTGGCGATCGGCACCTGGGCGGGGGCCTCGAGCGAGGCCGGCGGCGGCGGTTCCGGCGCCGGCGCCTCGACCACCGCGGCGCTGAGCGCACCGGCCAGTCCGGCGGCATCGTTGGCGGCGAAGTAGCGGCCACCGGTGTTCTCGGCCAGGCAGGCAACCTGCTTGCCTTCCTCGGCGCTCAGGCCGAAGCCGACCACGTGGGTGGTGAAGTCCACGCCCGATTCCTCCAGCGCCTTGCCCAGCGCGCAGGGGTCGGCCTTGCAGGTCTCCAGGCCGTCGGTGACCAGGATGACGGTGGCGCGGCGCTCGGTGTGGCGCAGTTCGCGGGCGGCGCGCGTCACCGCCTCGCTCAGCGGCGTCATGCCCAGGAACTTCAGGCGCGCGGCCGCCGCGGCGATGGCGTCGGCGGTGCCGGGGCCGGCGGGCACCAGCACTTCGATGTCGCTGCAGTCGCCCTTGCTGCGGTGGCCGTAGGCGATCAGGCCCAGCGAGGCACCGGCGGGCGCTTCGCGCAGCACGGTGGCCAGGGTTTCCCGGGCGA
>JAYRTA010000192.1:0-4725 GCA_041919875.1 Arenimonas sp. | reverse complement strand
ACGGTCGAGGTCGGTCATGCGCCAGTCGGCGGTGAGCTGCACGTTGTCCTGGCGGGCGTCGCCGCGCTCGGCACGGGTGGCCCGGCCGAACAGCTGCAGGCGCTCGGAGACTTCGCCGCCGAACTCGACGCCGGCCTCTTCGATGCCCAGGCCCAGGTCGAAGCGCGACACCGAGAAGCCGGCGTCCACGTCCCGCCACCAGGCGCCCGCGGTCCAGTCGCGCGCGGTCCAGCCGAGTTCGCGCAGGTTGGCGCGCGCTTCCACCGCCGTCGCTTCGCCCGAGCGGTCGCCCGCCACCGGGTTGAGCTGGCTGAAGCTCAGGCCGCCGTTGTCTGAGAAGAACACGGGCGCGGCCGTGGCTTCGCTGCGGGTGTGCTCGATCTTGACGTAGGTACCGCGACCCGCCTGCAGGGTGAGGTCGACGCCGGCGAGCTGGTAGTCCTCGCCGGCCCGGTTCTCGTCCACGTAGGTGGCGCCGACGGCGACATGGTCGCCGAACCAGTGGCGGCCGCGCAGGCCGGCGCCGACCTGGTCGGCGTCGAAGCCCTGCGGCACGTATTCGTAGTCGGCCAGCAGCACCTGGGTATAGCCCTGCAGCACGCCGTCGCGGGTGAGCGTGCGGGCGTTGTCCATCGCCACCTGCGACAGCGGTCGCGTGAGCAGGATGCGGCCCTGGAGGAAATCGATCTCGTAATCCACGCCAGGCAGCAGCGACAGGCGCGATTCGACCCGGCCGGTGCGCTCGTCGCGCAGCTCGAGCACCACCTGCTCCGAGCCCGGCAGCAGGTCGGTGTGGCGCAGGTAGTACAGGCTGCCGCCGGTGCCCAGGAACTCGCTGTGGCCCGGGGCGCTCTGCGCCTCCGACACGAAGCCGCGCAATTCGGTGCGCACCTCGCCCAGGCCGGTGCTGGCGCGCGAGCGGTAGTCCAGGCCGGCGCCGTACAGCGAGCGCTGGTACTGGCCGTACTCGGTGCCCGTGATGCCGGTGCTGACGTTGCCCCACATCGCCTGGCTGCGGTCCCAATCCACGCGCACGTAGAGCTTGCCCTGCGTGTCCACGTCGCGGTAGGTGACCGAATCGTCGCCGTAGACCGGGTAGTAGGCGTCCGGGTCGAGGCGGCGGAACACGTCGCGCGGATCGGCGTCCAGGAAGCCGGTGAACAGGCGGTCGAGCTCGCGCTCCTGGGTATCGGCCTGCGCCGTGACCAGGTACTTGCCCTTGATCTTGCCCTTCAGATAGAAGGCCAGCCGGCCTTCGGAAAGGAAGCCATCCTCGTAGCGTTCGTCCCCGGCCAGCGGCTCGAGGTTGCCGCTGGCGTTGCCCTGCGACAGGGTGACGTCGGCCAGCGCCACCAGGAACATGTAGCGGCCGGTGACGTCCACCGCCAGCGCCTGCGGCGATTCCTTGCCCACGGCGATCTCGTAGGTCTGCAGGCCGACCGGGGCGAGGTAATCGGCGCTGAAGTTGCCTTCGTTGTCCACCGGCACCGGCTGGCCATTGATGCGCAGCGCGGTCATCGGCGCCAGGCCGCGGCCGTGCAGGCGCACGCGCGACCCGTGCAAGGCGATGTTCTGCTGCCGCAGGCCGTTGCCCGACAGCGCACCGGCCTGCAGCTGCAGGCGCTCGGCGTCTTCCACGCCCAGGCCGGCGCCGCGCTCGCGCGACACCGCATCGCGCAGGGCCTGCAGGCCGCGCTGGTGGTCCTCGGGCGTGGCCAGGGTGATCAGCTGGGCGTGGGTTTCGTCCACGGCGCCGTCGTGGCCGTGGGCGCGCACGATGTAGCGCAGTTCATCGCCCGGCAGCAGCCGGCGGCCGCCCTCGAGCGAGCCATCCCAGGCCGCCGAGGGCATCGCGCCGGTGCTGAGCTCGATGCGCGCGAGCGGCTGCACCAGGTCGGCGTCGCGGCCGTCGTACACCAGCACCTCCATCTTCCCGATGAAGGCGGCGTAGTTGGCGTGGCCCTGGAAGCGCACCGGGCCGCTGATGCGGCCATCGCTGACCGGCGCGGTGGCCGGACCGGCGACCGACAGGCGCGCGGCCGTCGGCTGCGGATCCTCCACCGCCCAGGCCACGGCGCCGCCGGGCAGGTTCAGCACGTGCCGGCCGATGGCCTGCACGGGCGCGCTGGCGCTGCGCTCGGGCGCCTGGGTGGCGTCGGCGAAGGCCGGCATCGCCACGCCGGCGGAGAGCAGGCCGATCAGGGTCAGGTCGAGCAGTTTCATGCGGAGCTTCATGGTTTCAGTCCTGACTCAGCGCGTTTCGGGATTCGTGTCGCCGCCCTGGCCGGGCAGCTGCACACCGAAGTCGAACCGCACCGGGATGCCCGGGGTGATGCGACGGACCAGCGGGTTGGGCGTGGTGAAGCGACTGCCCGGGGGCAGGGTCGCGACGTCCACCTTGAGGATGGCGTTGCGGCCACGCAGCGGATGGCCGCCGTCGATGCCGACCAGGTGGAAGCGGCCGTGCACGTCGGTCTCGACCACCAGGCCTTCCACCGTGGCCAGGCGCACGCCGGCCAGGCCGGGCTCGCCCGACTGCTGGCGGCCGTCGCCGTTGGTGTCCAGGAAGACGGTGCCCAGCACCAGGCTTTCCTCCAGCATCGGGTCGCCCTCGACGATCACGTCGGCCTGGCCCGTGTTGCTGATGGACACGCCGAAGGCATCGGTGGCGCTGACCGTGTTGGTGTGCACGCCGGGGCCGGTGCCCGCGCCTACCCGCAGCAGGTAGGCGATGGTGGCGGTGCCGCCGACCGGGATGTCCACGCCCGTGATGCGCAGCGGCTGGGTGCCGGCCAGGCCGTGCACGCCGTCCGCATCCACCACCACCAGCGAGCCGTCGACGTAGGTGAAGCCGGTCGGCGGGACGTCCAGCACGGTGACGTTGTTGGCGGGCGAGATGCCGGTGTTCTCGACCGTGATGCTGTAGCGGACGAAGTCGCCCACCCGCACCGTGGTCGCCGGCGTGGTCTTGCTGATGCGCAGCTGCGGCGTGGCCATTTCCACCGTGACGGTGATGGTGCCGACGGCGCAGACCGGGGTCGGGACCGACTGGTCGCAGATCCGGTACTGGAAGCTGTCGGTGCCGAAGAACAGCGTATCGGGCGTGTAGGTGGCGCTGCCGTCCGGGTTGATCACGACCGTGCCATTGGCCGGCGCGCCGACGATCTGCAGGCTGGCCGGATCCAGGGGCGCGCCGCCGCCCGTGCCGGCCATGGCCAGCAGCGGGACCGAGACCGGGGTGGCCTGCGGGGTGAGGCGGGCGTCGTCGGGCGCGGTCACCGTATTCGGGGCGACCGCCAGGTCCACCACCGCCTCGGCGCACACGCCCGGGTTCACCACGCCGCAGACGCGGTAGCGCAGCTGGTCCGGGCCGCTGTAGTTGGCCGCCGGGGTGTAGGTGATGCTGCCGTCGGCATTGACCACGGCGGTGCCGTTGGCCGGGCCGGCGAGGATCGTCACCGTGACGTCGGCGATGCCGGCCGGGCCGCCACCGAAGCTGTCGTTGGCGAGCACGTTCACCGTGACCGGGGTGTTCTGCGCGGTCGAGCCGGTGTCATCGGCCGCGGCGATCGCCGGGGCGACCACCGTGACCGTGGCCGTGGCCTGGTCGCAGTTGGCCGGGTTGAGGACCTCGCAGATCTCGTACACCACGGTGTAGGTGCCTGCCGGCGTGCCCGGGGCCACGTTGACCGCGCCGGTGGCGGGGTCGAGCGTGACATTGGGATCGCTGGTGGAGACCTGGGCCAGCGTCACCGTGGCCAGGGTCGCCGGGGCGCCGTCGAGCGTGTCGTTGACCAGCACGTTGGCGATGGCCATGCCGCCGGCGGTGGTGGTCAGCGATCCGCTGTCGTCCACCGCGTCGATGACGGCCGCGCCCACGGTGACGGTGGCCGTCGCCGTATCGCAGTTGGTCGGATTGAGGATCTCGCAGATCTCGTAGACCACGGTGTAGGTGCCGGCAGCCGTGCCCGGGGCCACGTTGACCGCGCCGGTGGCGGGGTCGAGCGTGACGTTCGGGTGGCTGGTGCTCACCTGGGCCAGGGTGACCGTGGCGAGCGTGGCCGGGGCGCCGTCGAGCGTGTCGTTGACCAGCACGTTGGGGACCGCCACGCCACCGGTCGCGCCGGAAGCCACCGTGCCCGTATCGTCCACCGCGTCGATCACCGCCGCGCCCACCGTGACCGTCACGGTCGCGGTGTCGCAGTTGGTCGGGTTGAGGATCTCGCAGATCTCGTACACGACCGTGTAGGTACCCGCCGGCGTGCCGGCCGCCACCACCACTTCGCCCGTCGCCGGGTTCAGGGTGACGTTCGGGTTCGTGGTCGAGACCTGGGCCAGCGTCACCGTGGCCAGGGTCGCCGGGGCGCCGTCGAGCGTGTCGTTGACCAGCACGTTCGGGACCGCCACGCCACCGGTCGCGCCGGAAGCCACGGTGCCCGTGTCGTTGACGGCGTCGATGATCGCAGCACCGACCGTGACCGTGACCGAGGCCTGGTCACAGTTGGTGGGGTTCAGGATTTCGCAAATCTCGTAGACCACGGTGTACGTGCCGGCAGCCGTGCCCGGGGCCACGTTGATCGCGCCGGTGGCGGGGTCGAGCGTGACATTGGGATCGCTGGTGGAGACCTGCGCCAGCGTTACCGTGGCCAGGGTCGCCGCGGCGCCGTCGAGCGTGTCGTTGACCAGCACGTTCGGGACGGCGACGCCACCGGTCGCGCCGGAGGC
>JAYRTA010000191.1:0-4757 GCA_041919875.1 Arenimonas sp. | reverse complement strand
TGACGATCTGGCCGGGCGAGTTGTAGTTCGCGGGCACCACCACGTCCTCGCCGGAGACGGCCTGGCAGACCTCGGCCACCAGGGCATCCTCGGCCCCCAGCACGGCCGCCATCGCGCCGGTGCCCGCGGGCACGGCCAGCTGCATCAGCCGGCCGCGCTCGCGCACCAGGCGCGCGCCATCGGACAGGGAAATCGAACCGGCGGCCACCAGGGCGGCGTATTCGCCCAGGCTGTGGCCGGCCAGCATCGACGGCCGGGCGCCGCCGCGCGCCAGCCAGGCGCGCCAGACGCCCACGCCGGCCGCCAGCAGCGCCGGCTGGGTGAACTCCGTCTGGTTGAGCTGTTCCTCGGGGCCCTGCTGCGACAGCGTCCACAGGTCCGCGCCCGCGCCCTGCGACGCCTCGTCGAAGGCCGCGCGGACCTCGGGATGCGCGGCCGCGAGCTCGGACAGCATGCCCAGGGACTGCGAGCCCTGGCCGGGGAAAACGAAGGCGAGCGACGGATTCATCGGAACTCCCGGGGATCAAGGGGCCGGATGATAATTCAGGCCGGCGCGCGGGCGTCTGTACCGCCGCGTAGGGTCGCCGGCCGCCGGGCTCAGTAGCGGATCAGCGCCGAGCCCCAGGTGAAGCCGCCGCCGAAGGCTTCCAGCAGCAGCAGCTGGCCGCGCTGCACCTTGCCCGAGCGCACCGCTTCGTCCAGCGCCAGCGGCACCGAGCCGGCCGAGGTGTTGCCATGCTTGTGCACGGTGACGATCACGCGGTCCATCGGCATCTCCAGCCGCTTGGCGGTGGCCTCGATGATGCGCAGGTTGGCCTGGTGCGGGATCAGCCAGTCCAGGTCGGACTTGTCCAGGCCGTTGGCGGCGAGGGTTTCGTCCACCACGGAATCGAGCGCCTTGACGGCATGCTTGAAGACTTCGTTGCCGGTCATCATCACGCGCACGCCGGCGTTCTTCTCGCCCGGCCTGAAGCCCGCAGACACGCCCACCGGATTGAACAGCAGGTCCTTCTTGCCGCCATCGGCGTGCAGGTGGGTCGAGAGCACGCCGGCCTCGGCGTCGGCCTTGAGCACCACCGCACCGGCGCCGTCGCCGAACAGCACGCAGGTGTTCCGGTCCGACCAATCCACCATGCGGGTGAGGGTTTCGGCGCCGATCACCAGCGCGTTGCGGACGGTGCCGGCGCGGATGAACTGGTCGGCCACGCTGAGCGCGAACAGGAAACCCGAGCAGGCGGCGTTGACGTCGAAGGCCGCGCAGCCGTTGGCGCCCAGACGGTGCTGCACGAGGCAGGCCGTGGCCGGGAAGATCAGGTCGGGCGTGGTGGTGCCGAGCACGATCAGCTCGATGTCGCTGGCGGCCATGTCGGCGGCCTCGAGCGCGGCGATCGCGGCCCGCTCGGCCAGGTCGGCCGTGGTCTCGCCCTCCACCACCACGTGGCGCTGGCGGATGCCCGTGCGGCTGGCGATCCACTCGTCGCTGGTGTCCACCAGCTTCTCCAGGTCCGCGTTGGTCAGCACCTTGGCGGGCAAGGCGCTGCCGGTGCCGGCGATGCGCGAGAAAACGGCCATCTGGTTCCCCTTCCTGCAAGGGCGCCGCCGGCGGCGCCGGGACGCGAAAAAGCACGCGGCGGGACCGGGCCCGCCGCGTTCAGCTTACTGCAGAGGTTCCGCCCGGGGGCGAAACGGCTCAGTCCTCGGAAACGACCGCGGACTTGGTCTCGACGACCTTGCGACCCCGGTAGTAGCCGTCCTTGGTCACGTGGTGGCGCAGGTGGGTCTCGCCCGTGGTCGGGTCGGTGGCCAGCTGCTTGGCGGTGAGGGCGTCGTGCGAGCGGCGCTGGCCGCGGCGGGACGGGGTGACTCGGGACTTCTGGACGGCCATGGCTTGTCTCCAACTACTTCTTTGTTGCCTTCAACGCGGCGAGCGCGGCGAAAGGATTCGGTTTCGGTTCTTCGTCCGCGGGCTCGGTGGGCCAGTCGGCCTGCACCGGCGTCGAGGCCGGGTTGATCGGGACCACCGGGATGGCGAGGATCAGTTCATCCTCGATCAGCTCGGCGGGGTGGAGCTCGCCGCCGGGCCCCGGCTGGATCGGTTCCATGCCTTCGGGCAGGGCCGCGTCCTGGGACTCGTCGGTGACCAGCCCGAGGCGCTGGACCAGGCGCAGCGGGAACCGGAAAGGTTCCAGCGTGCGCTGGCACAGCAGCGGGAGTTCGGCCTCCACGCGCAGCTCGACGAAGGCGATGCCGAGCGTGTCGCGACCGAATTCCACCTCGTAGCGGCAGTCACCCTCGACCTCCGCCAGGGCCCCCGCCAACCGGGGCATCCCGGCGAACGGCAGGCGACCCTCGAAGCTGCGCCTGGCCGAAACCATGCGCCAAGCGTCGAGCACCGGGGGCAGGGTCGCGGACATAAGGCGCGGAATTCTAGGTGCCGCCCCCGTCGGTGTCAAACCCAAGTGCCCGTGCGGCTTGGGGTTTGCCGCTCCGGCCGGGCCGGTGCAGACTGCCGCCGAAACCGGAAGCGCCCATGTCCCCCGTCCTCATCGCCCTGCCCCTGCTGGCTGTCTGCGGCTGCCTCACCTGGATCCTGCTCACCCGGCGCCGGCGCGATCGCACCCTGTCCACCCTGCTCGACCTGGCCGACGAGGTCGAAGCCCTGCTCGACCGCAGCCAGGCCCGGATGCAGGCCCTGCAGGCCGTGGTCGGCCGCGTCCCGGCCGACATGGCCGCGGTCGCCCAGGCGTCCCTGGACGGGCCCCTGCCGGTGCGCGAGGCCAAGCGCGACCTGCTCCAGCATCGGCTCTGGATCCAGCAGAACGCCGCCACCGCCCGCCCGTCCGAGCTCGACGCCGCCTGCGCCGCCCTGGCCCGCGCCCGCGACCGCCTGGCCGGCCAGCTGGCGCAGCTCGAACAGGCCGGCGCCGAACTCGCCGAGGCCACGGCCGCCAGCGCCGCCGCCGCCGAGCGCGAGCCGGCCGCGCTGCGCCGTCCGGTCGACCCCGGCCCGTGAGCCCGCTGGTCCTCGGCTCCACCTCGCCCTACCGGCGCGAGCTGCTCGCGCGCCTGCGCCTGCCTTTCACCGTCGACCGGCCGGAGGTGGACGAAAGCCCCCGGCCCGGCGAAGACCCGGCCACCCTGGCCCGGCGGCTGGCGCGCGCCAAGGCGCAGGCGGTGGCCGCCCGGCACCCGGGCGCCTGGGTGATCGGGTCGGATCAGGTCGCCGAGCTCGATGGCCAGCCCCTGGGCAAGCCCGGGGACGCGCAGACGGCCGCCGCGCAGCTTCGCGCCGCTTCGGGCCGGAGCCTCCGTTTCCACACCGCGCTCGCGCTGGCGCAGGCGGGCGGCGGGGCCGGCCCCGAGCACCTGGACCTGACCCGGGTGCGCTTCCGGACCCTCGACGAGGCCACGATCCAGCGCTACCTCGTCGCCGAACCCGCCTTCGACTGCGCCGGCAGCTTCAAGTGCGAAGGCCTGGGCATCAGCCTGTTCGACGCCATCGATAGCCAGGACCCGACCGCCCTGGTGGGCCTGCCCCTGATCGCGCTGGCGCGCCTACTGCGCACGCTCGGTTATTCCCTGCCCTGACTCAGGGCAGCACCAGGGCCTGCGTCGGCAGGGCGTCGCGGCGTCCGTCGGGCGTGACCACCACCAGCCCCAGGCGCACGCGGCCGCGCGCCGCGGGACGGGGCAGGACCAGGGAGAAACCGACCCGCGGGTCCTGCGTGAGGCCCCAGTAGGTCAGCACGTCCGGGCGTGGCTGGTCCGGCACGACGCGGCCGGCCACCTGGCCATCCACGCGGACTTCCACGGCGGAGACGCGGCCACCGGGCACCAGGGCCCAGCCGCGTACGGTCAGGTCGCCGCGCACGGAATCGCCCGGCCCAGGGGCTTCGATCCAGCCCAGGGCCGGCAGCGTGCATGCCGGCGCGGCCTCGGCGTCGGCGTCGGCACCCAGGCGGAACAGCAGCAGGCGCTTGCGGCCGCCGTCGGCCAACACCACGTCGGCCGGCGGCAACCGCCGCGCCCAGTCGCACAGGCCGCGGTAGCCAAGCAGGCGATCCTTGGCCGGACGCGCGGTGTCTTCCACCACCAGCAGCACCGGCCCGGGCGGCCGTCGTTCGAGGAGGAGGCCCCAATCCCGCAGTTGCACCGCGCGGCCGTGCTTGGCATTGAGCGGGTGCGGCGCGACCGCGACGTCGTTCCGGCCCAGGGCCCAGGCCAACTGCGCGCCGAGCATGAAGTTGTCGGCGACGAGGGTGGTCCCGCCGGGCAGCTCGTCGAGGGCCCGGCGCGTGGCCTGGGCAGCCGCGTCCCAGCCGGAGAAATTGTCGGCATAGGCCGGCGTCGAAGCGAGCCGCTCGCGGCCGGCCGGCGTCGCCACCGCCACCAGCCAGCCCAGCATCGCCAGCAAGCCCAGGCCGGCCAGGACGGGCACGCTCCGGGCCGCCGCCACCGGCCAGCGCGCGAGCACCGCCGGCGCACCGCAGCACAGGGCCAGCCACCCCGCCAGCGGCCAATGGAAGCTCACGCGTTCGCTGTCGGCGAAGAAGGCCAGCGCGAACCAGCCCAGCGTCGCCACGCCCCCCGTGCCCAGCAACAGCGGCCAGGCGGGCGAGGCCGCGGCGCGTTCGCGCCAGCCGCGCCACCACACCGCCAGCAGCAACACGAACAAGGCCGGGGTCACCAGCACCGCCTGCACCAGCGGCCAGGCCAGGCCCTCGAGCCGTGGCGCCCAGGGATGGCGTTCGAACAGG
>JAYRTA010000190.1:0-4763 GCA_041919875.1 Arenimonas sp. | reverse complement strand
CGACTACTACCGCGGCCTCACCGACGCGCTCGAGCGCGTCGGCCGCTTCCGCCGCGCCGCACCCGGCGAACCGGTGCAGGGCGAACACGATCGTCGCCGCTACTACGTGCTGCTGTACGACTGGCGCAAGGAAAACATCCAGGCCGTGCGGGCCCTGCATGCCCTGATCGACCAGGTGCGGCGCGACTACGGCGATCCCGACCTGCCGGTGGACATCGTCGCGCACAGCAACGGCGGCCTGATCGCCGGCTACTACCTGCGCTACGGCCCGCGCGACGTGCTCGACGACCCGGTGTTCACGCCCTGGGACCAGGGCGCGCACCGCATCCGCCGCGTGGTGATGCTGGGCACGCCCGGCCTGGGCGCGGTGACCAGCCTCGAGCGCCTGCAGCAGGGCATGAAGATCGGCCTGCGCACGGTGCCGGTGGAAGTGCTGGCCACCTTCGCCACGCCCTTCGAGACCCTTCCCAATCCCGACGCCGACGTGGTGATCGACCCCAGCGGCCAGCCCTTGCGCTTCGATTTCTACGATCCCGATACCTGGCGCCTGCGGCGCTGGTCGGTGTTCTCGCCGGAGGTGGAGGCGCGCGTGCTGGCCGGCGCGCCCGACCGCGCCCGCGGCGAACTGCTGATGGCCGACCTGCAGGCGCAGTTCGTGCACCACCTGCGGCGCGGCAAGCAGTTCCAGCGCGCGCTGGCGGTGCCGGTGCGGGCGAACGGCGTGGAGGTGGCGGCCTTCGGCGGCGACTGCACGCTGACGCCGGCGCGGGCCGTGCTCGACCCCACGCCCGCCGGCGAGCGCCTGGTGATCCGCCCCAACGAGATCCACTCCAAGGTGGCGGGCGTGGACTACGAGCGCCTGATCATGGCGCCCGGCGACATGCTGGTGACCCGCGACTCCCAGCTCGGCCGCGGCCTGCGCGACGCCGACGGCCTGCCGGCGCCGGTGTTCCCGCTGGCCCAGGTCTTCTTCCTGTGCGAGACCCACGACCAGCTGTCGGTGAACCCCTACTTCCAGAACAACCTGCTCAATTTCCTGCTGGTGCGTTGAGGCCGGGCCCCCGGGCGGGCATAGAATGGCGGCCATGAAGGACCTGCGCGCCCTGCTGATCGACTGCCGCATCACGCTGCGCAAGCAGGCGCGCGACTTCGAGAAGTCCGAGCTGTGCGAACGCCTGGACCTGGCCATCCAGGCCCTCACCAACGCCCAGGCCGAGCCGGCTACCGCGCCCGATGCCCGCGCCGCCGCCGCCGTGCCGGAAAAGGCGCAGACGGTCAGCCAGGTGGCCCTGGCCTGGCAGACCGCCGCGCGCGACCTGAAGTTCTCCGACCCCGCCCTCCACGCCCGCCTGAGCGAGCGCGTGATGCGCCTGCTGGGCAGCAAGACCCTGGTCGACCCGGCCACCGAGATCCTCGAGCTGGAACAGAAGCTCAAGCACCTCACCGACAACTTCGCCGCGGCCGAGCTCAAGCGTGAGGCGGTGTCGGTCGAACGCGACACCCTGCTCGGTGCCCTGGCCAGCGCCGCGCCGGGCCTGAAGGACGGCGGCGACCGGCTGGCGGTGGCGCTGGCGCGCGTGGCCTGGCTGCGGACCGAGGCCGAGAAGGCCGCCGCCGGCGTGCCCGCGAAGGCCGGCAAGTCCCTTCCCGAACCGCAGGACACCGTGCCCGGCGACCAGCTGCTGGGCGCCGTGGCCGCGGGCGCCGCCGTGCTGAGCAAGGAACAGCGTGAATGGTGCGTGGGTGAGGCGATGGTGCTCACCGGCTTCCAGTACACGCCGGTGGAGCTGCTGGAGAAGGGCGAGGCCGCGGTGGCGCGCATCATCCTGGACGCGCGCAAGGCTTGAGCGCGGCGAACCGCGACCGATTCCTGAGTGGCGATTGAACCGGCGCCGGCGCGGTCGTCACCGGGCGCGTGCATGCCTGACTAGAATCGCCGCGTCCTTCCCCCGGAGTGTGTCGATGCCCTGGCTGTCGCGCGTGTGCGGGATGCTGCTGCTGGCGATCGCGCTGGCCGCGCCGGTGCTGGCCACGCCGCCGGTGGCGCCGCCGGCCGATGCCACGACGGCCGCTGCAAGGATCGAAACGGCGGGCGATGCGGACGACGCATCCGGCGCGGCCGACGACGGCACGGAACCTCCGGCGGCGGCGCCCGCCCCCGGCCTGGCCGTGCTCGGCGAAGTGGTGGTGAGCGGCCAGTTGCCCGGCCCCGGCCTGTGGAAGGTGTCGCGCGATGGCCATGTGATGTACGTGCTGGGCACGGTCTCGCCCCTGCCCAAGCGCATGCAATGGAACTCGCTGGACGTGGAGCGGCGCGTGCTCGGCTCGGGCACCGTGCTGATGCCGCCCTCGGTCAGCCTCAAGCCCCGCGGCGCCATGCTCGGCGGTGTCTTCCTGGTGCCCTCGCTGATGTCGGCGCGCAACAACCCCGACGGCCGCAAGCTGCAGGACGTCCTTCCCGCCGCCGACTATGCCCGCTGGCTGCGGCTGAAGGCGACCTACCTGGGCCGCGACCGCGGCGTGGAGAAGCGCCGGCCCTTCATCGCCGGCTCGGACCTGCGCGAGGAAGCCCTTTCCGACCACGACCTCTCGCGCCGCGACGTGGTCGGCCGCGTGGTGCGCGCCGCCGCCAAGGAGGGCGACGTGCCGGTGGTTTCACCCTCGCACGTGATCGAGATCGAAGACCCGCGCGGCGCCATCAAGGAGTTCAAGCGCAGCGAGCTCGACGACATCGACTGCTTCCGCCGCATGCTCGACCAGGTGGAGAACGACCTGGGCACCCTGGCGGCGCGCGCCAACGCCTGGGCCCTGGGCGACCTGGCCGCGCTCGAGGCCCTGCCCTACACCGATGCCGCCAGCGCCTGCACCGAAACGGTGATGCGCTCGAGCCTGGCGCAGTCGCGCGGCCTGGCCGCGCTTCCCGACCTCCGGAAGCGCGAGTGGGTGGCCGCGGCCGAGAAGGCAATCGCCGGGCACGCGCAGAGCTTCGCCGTGCTGCCGATGGCCCTGGTGACCGGGCCGAGCGGCTACCTCGCCGCGCTGCGCGAGAAGGGCTACGTGGTGGAGGCGCCGGTGGCGGTCGCCAATCCCGCACCGGCCGACGACGCGTCGGCGCCCGGGGACGAGGCGGCGCCGAGCGACGCCCCGCCGGCCGCGGGCGGGGAGGGCAGCGCGGACGCGGAGCGCCCCGGGGGCGCCGGTCGCTGAGGCCGCGGGACGGCAGGCGCGCCGGCGCGAACGCGCCGGCATCCCGTCCCCGCGCGACGAATCGCCGCACCGCCGGGATGAAGCGCCGCCTCGTGCCGGTGCGCTCCCGCTAGGCTCCTGAGAAGACGACCGGCGCACACCGCCCCGGCGTCGTCACGGGGAGACGGGCCATGGCCATCGAACACGATTCCGCGAATACCGCGCGCCCCACGCGCGCCCGCGAGGCTGCGGACAGCCTGCCGCGCCTGGTGGTGGCGATCATCATCGGCGCGCACGGCGTGGTGCGCGCCAGCCACGGCGGCGTGGCGCCCTTCGGCGAATGGCTGGACGCGCAGGGCCTGCCCTTTGGCCTGGCGATCGCCGCCGCGGTCACCGCGCTGGAAATCATCGCCGCGTTCGCCCTGGTTGCCGACCGCGGCCTGCGCTGGCTGATCCCGCCCCTGGTCGGGGTCTACACCACCGGCATCGTGCTGGTGCACGCGCCCGCGGGCTGGTTCGTGGTGGGCCCGGGCCGCAACGGCGCCGAGTTCAGCGTGCTGCTGATCGCCTGCCTGGCGGGGCTGTGGTTGCGGCGCGGAGGGGCGCGTGCGCCGCGGTGATGCCCCGAGCGGCGTCGCGCGTCCGGGCGATGGGATCGACCCCCCGGGATTGATGAGCTCGACCCGCGGACGGGCGGTCCAACCCGACCGTCATCGCAGCAGGCCGGACCCCTGCCGGACACGACCCAGGGGCCGGCGGCCCAGGTCCCGGCAGGCGTGACCGCCTTCCGCGACCCGTGCCCCCTGATCCGGCCGGAGCGGAGGCTCCCTGGGCGCGAGCCCACGCACCTCGCCCCGGGATGAAGGCTTTCGCCCCGGCATCGCGATAACCCCCTGTGAGGCCGCCCCCGCGGCCCTGGTCCCACAGGAGTACCGCCATGTCCCCGTCGCCGCACCGTTCCCGCACCGCGCCCTTCGCCCTGGCGCTGGCCATCCCTGCCGCCCTGGGATTGTCCGCCGGCCATGCCGGGGCACAGACGCCGCCCACCCAGGTCTGGATCGACGTGGCGACGCACCAGAACCTCAACGAGCCCGACCTCGGCGGCATGGGCCGGTTCGCGCAGCGAATGATGGACCGTGACGCGTCCAAGCCGGTGTACCCGACCACCGAACATCCCGGCGGCAGCGGCCGTTACCTGGACATCGCCGTGCACAACCGGTTGCGTCCGGGCATGCAGGTCGAGGACGCGATCCCGGCCGGCCTGGGCCTGGGTGGCGCCCTGGTGCTGCTGCCGCCGCCTCCGGCAGGACCTTCGCAGCCCGGCCAGCAGGGCGATGACGCGCCCGATGTCGAGTTCACCGTGTACGAATACTGGGGCTGCGGTGCGGCGGTGCGCGGCGGCCAGCCGCGCGTCACCACCATCCGCCTGAAGGCCGGCGACGCCTCGATGACCGGCCCGGGCGTGTCGACCGGCCAGTTCGCGCCCGATGGCGACATCCAGCCGGGCCCGGCGCACGTGCTGTGGCCGAACGAACTCCAGAGCACCCGCGTGCCGGAAGGCGCGAGCCTGGTGGGTG
>JAYRTA010000189.1:0-4799 GCA_041919875.1 Arenimonas sp. | reverse complement strand
GCGCGGGGGGCCGGGGGGGCGCGGGGGGTGCTTGCGACTGCCCGACGGCGGCCGCGGCCGCCGCCGACACCCTGCAGTGCTACGAAATCACCGACCAGGCCGGCCTGCGCCGTCGCCTGGCCTGGGAGGGCGCCTGCTCCTGAGGCGCCACCACACGAGACCCCGCCATGCTGAAGATCGAAAACCTCCACGCCCGCGTCGCCGGCAAGGACATCCTCAAGGGCCTCTCGCTCGAGCTCCGGCCCGGGCAGGTGCACGCGATCATGGGCCCCAACGGCGCCGGCAAGTCCACGCTGGGCAACATCCTCGCCGGCCGCGAAGGCTACGAGGTCACCGAGGGCTCGGTGACGCTGGACGGGGCCGACCTGCTGGGCCTGGAGCCCGAGCAGCGCGCCGCCGCCGGCGTGTTCCTGGCCTTCCAGTACCCGGTCGAGATCCCGGGCGTGAACAACACCTACTTCCTGCGCGCCGCCCTCAATGCCCAGCGCAAGGCGCGCGGCGAACCCGAGCTCGACTCGATGCAGTTCCTCAAGCGCGTGCGCGAGAAGCTGGCGGTGCTGCACCTCAAGGACGAACTGCTGCACCGCGGCGTCAACGAGGGCTTCAGCGGCGGCGAGAAGAAGCGCAACGAAATCTTCCAGCTGGCCCTGCTCGAACCGAAGCTGGCGATCCTGGACGAGACCGACTCGGGCCTGGACATCGACGCGCTCAAGGCCGTGGCCGACGGCGTGAACCTGATGCGCTCGCCCGACCGCGCCTTCCTGGTCATCACCCACTACCAGCGCCTGCTCGACTACATCAGGCCCGACGTGGTGCACGTGCTGGCCGACGGCCGCATCGTCGAGACCGGCGGGCCGGAGCTGGCGCTGCAGCTGGAGCAGCACGGCTACGCCTGGGTCAAGGACCGGATCGCACCGGAGGCGAAGGCCGCCCCATGAGCGCCCTGCTCGACGCCTTCGAGGCCGGTTTCGAGGCCCTGCCCGCCGCGCGCGTGCAGGCGCTGGGCCTGGGCGCGGCCCGCCGCGAGG
Organism: Arenimonas sp.; assembly: GCA_041919875.1. GTDB lineage: Bacteria > Pseudomonadota > Gammaproteobacteria > Xanthomonadales > Xanthomonadaceae > Arenimonas. Next base: position 3,771 of record JAYRTA010000189.1, on the reverse strand, counting down.
CGCTGGCCGCGGTCCTGGCCGACGGCCTGCCGCAGGCCCGCGCGGAGGCCTGGAAATACACCTCGCTGCGCGCGCTCGCCCAGCGCGTCTTCGCGCCTGCCCCCGTGGCCCACGCCGACGCCGCCTGGGTGCAGGCGCTGCCCGCGCCGCGGCTGGTCTTCGTCAACGGCCATCACGATGCCGGCCTGAGCGATCTCTCGGGCCTGCCGACCGGGGTGGAGCTGCGGCCGTTCTCCCAGGTGCTGTCGGGCGACGACCCGCGCGCCGCGTCGGTGTTCGGCCGCCGCTACGAACGCGCCGACGAAGCTTTCGCCCGCCTCAATACCGCGCTGGCGATGGACGGCGTGCGCCTGTCGGTGGACATCGGCCTGGCCGTGCCCGGGCCGCTGCACCTGGTCTTCCTCGGCGCGCCCGCCGAAGGCGACCAGGCCTGGCACCTGCGCCACCTGGTCGAGCTGCGCAAGGGCGCCTCGCTCACCCTGGTCGAACACCATCTCGGGACCGGCGCGCACCGGCACCTGGCCAACCACGTGCTGCACGCCCACCTCGCCGCCGGCGCCAGCCTGGTGCATGCCCGCGTGCAGGCCGAGGACGCCGGCGCCACCGTGTTCGCCCGCACCGATGCCGTGCTCGGCAGCGGCGCCGTCTACCGTCGCGCGGACCTCGAGCTGGGCGCCGGGCTGTCGCGCCATGAACTGAACGTGCAGCTGCAGGGCCAGGGCGCCGCGCTGCACGCCGGCGGCGTGCTGCTGGCCGACGGCCGGCGCCACCTCGACACGCGCCTGGGCATCGAGCACCAGGCCGGCGAAACCCGCTGCGAACTTCCCTGGCGCGGCCTGGCCGACCAGCGCGGCCGCGCGGTCTTCCACGGCGGCATCACCATCGCCGCCGGCGCCGACGGCAGCGAGGCCGAGCTGTCGAACAAGAACCTGCTGCTCTCCGGGGACGCCGAAGTGGATACCCAGCCGGTGCTGGTGATCCACGCCGACGAAGTGAAGGCCGCGCACGGCGCCACGGTCGGCCGCCTGGACGAGACCGCGCTGTTCTACCTGCGCAGCCGCGGCCTGCCCGGCGAGGCCGCGCGCCGCCTGCTGCTGCAGGCCTTCCTGCGCGAGCCGCTGGCGGTGCTGGGCGACGAGGCCCTCGCCTCGGCCCTGGGCGAGCGGCTGGTGCAGCACCTGGAGTCGCGCCCGTGAGCGCGCGCCCGGACTGGCTGCGCATCCGCGCCGACTTCCCCGTGCTCACCCGCCAGGTGCACGGCAAGCCGCTGGTCTACCTGGATTCGGCCAACACCTCGCAGAAGCCACAGCCGGTGATCCAGGCGGTGGATGCCTTCTATCGCGAGCACAACGCCAACGTCTCGCGCGCAGTGCATGCCTTGGGCACCGAGGCCACCGAGGCCTACGAAGGCGCGCGCCGCAAACTCGCCGCGCACCTGAACGTGCCGGCGGCCGAGCTGGTGTTCACCAGCGGCACCACCTTCGCGATCAACCTCGTCGCCTACAGCTGGGCCCTGCCCCGGCTTCGCGCAGGCGACGCGATCCTGCTCACGCGCATGGAGCACCACGCCAACATCGTGCCCTGGCAGCTGGTGGCCGAGCGCACCGGTGCGCGCATCAAGGTCGTCGGGATCACGCCCGAAGGCGCGCTCGACCTCGACGACCTGCGCGCCCAGCTCACGCCCGAGGTGAAGCTGCTGGCCTTCACCCACGTCTCGAACGTGCTGGGCACGGTCAATCCGGTGGCGGAGATCTGCCGCGAGGCGCGCCGCCGCGGCATCCCCACGCTGGTGGACGGTTCGCAGGCGCTGCCGCACCGCGCCGTGGACCTGCCCTCGCTGGGCTGCGATTTCTACGCCTTCACCGGCCACAAGATGCTCGGCCCCACCGGCACGGGCGGGCTGTGGGCGCGCGCCGAACACCTGCAATCCATGCCGCCCTTCCTCGGCGGCGGCGAGATGATCAGGCAGGTGCGCTTCGAGGGCAGCAGCTTCGCCGATCCGCCGCACCGCTTCGAGGCCGGCACGCCCAACATCGCCGGCGTCGTCGGGCTGGGCGCGGCGGTGGACTACCTGCGCGGGATCGGCCTGGAGGCGATCGAGGCACGCGAACAGGCGCTGCTGCAGCTCGCCACCGAGCGCCTGTCGGCCATCCCGGGCCTGCGCCTGATCGGCACCGCGCCCGGCAAGGCCGCCGTGCTCAGCTTCCTGGTCGAGGGCGCGCATGCGCACGACCTCGCCACCCTGCTCGACCTGGAAGGCATCGCCGTGCGGTCGGGCCACCACTGCGCGCACCCGCTGATGGCCTGGCTGGGCGTGCCGGCGACCTGCCGCGCGTCCCTCGCCTTCTACAACACCCACGCCGAGATCGAACAGCTGGCGGTGGGCATCGAGAAAGTCCGCAAGCTGCTGGGCTGAGGCCGCCGCATGACCGTCACCGCACCGCTGCAGTTCCGCGCCGCCACCCCGGACGACGTGCCGGCCGTGGTGGCGCTGGTCGAATCGGCCTATCGCGGTGAGGCCAGCCGCGCCGGCTGGACCACCGAGGCCGACCTGCTCGACGGCCGGCGCACCGGGCCCGACGACGTCGGCGCGGTGATCGCCCGCCCGCGCAGCCGCCTGCTGCTGGCCGAACGCGGCGGCGCGCTGGTGGCCTGCGCGCACGTGGCGGTCGAGGACGTCGCCGGCTACTTCGGCATGTTCTCGGTGGTGCCGGGGCTGCAGGGCGGCGGCATCGGCCATGCGGTGCTGGCCGAGGCCGAGCGCGTCGCGCGCGCGGACTTCGGCATGGCGATGATGCGCATGACCGTGATCGACGTGCGCGAGGAGCTGATCGCCTGGTACGAACGCCGCGGCTACCGCCGCACCGGCCTCAAGAAGCCCTTTCCCTACGGCGACGCCCGCTTCGGCCTGCCGCGGCGCGACGACCTGCGCTTCGAGGTACTGGAGAAGCCGCTGTGAGCGGCTGGGTGCGCGTCTGCGCCAGCGGCGAACTGCTGCCGGGCGAGTCCCGGGTGGCCTGGGACGGTGATACGCCGATCCTGGTGGTGAACCTCGAGGGCGAACTGCATGCCCTCGAGGACCGCTGCAGCCACGAGGATTTCGAGCTCAGCGCCGGCCCGGTGCACGGCCACGAGATCGAGTGCGTGCTGCACGGCGCACGCTTCGACCTGCGCAGCGGCGAAGCCCTGTGCGCACCGGCCTATGCCCCGGTGCGGAAGTTCCCGGTCAAGCGCGAAGACGACGCCATCTGGACCCGCGACGACCGCTGAGCGCCCGCGCCCACCGGCCCGGCCCGGGTCAGGGCGTCGCGCGGGGCGCCAGACGGGCCAGCAGCACTTCGCCGCCGCCCTCGAGGATCAGGCGCGGGGCGCCGTCGGGATCGGCGCGCAGCAGCACGGCGTCGCCGACCTGCAGGTGCAGGGGCCGGGCCAGGTCCTTGAAGCGGGCCTCGCCCGCCAGCACGTAGGCCAGCCAGCTCACGCCCGGTTCGGCGAAGAACACCATCGGCCCGACCAGCGGGCGATGCAGCATCGTCACCTCGAGCGCCTCGCGGCGCCAGATCAGGTTGAAATCGTGGGTGGGGCCCGCGACCAGCTCCGCGTGCAGGGCACGCTCGCCGGCGAAGCGGTGGCGCTGGTGCGGCGGCCGCAGCGGCACGCGCTCGCCGTCGTCGTCGAACACCAGGTCCATGCCCTCGCCCGCCAGCAGCACCAGTTCGCGGTCGCAGCCGGGAAATGCGGAGAACGGCGCGTCGGCGTCCACTTCCGCGA
>JAYRTA010000188.1:0-4826 GCA_041919875.1 Arenimonas sp. | reverse complement strand
TCCAGGATCTGCTGGGCCTGGGTGTCGGTGAGCTGGTAGCCGCGCCCGGACAGGCCGACGCCGGCCGGCAGGTCCTCCGGCCGGGAGGCCTCGGCGCCGGCGGCCGCCAGCAGCGCGCCGACCAGGCCGGGCTGCCAGGTGCGCGCGAGCATGCGCTCCTTGGCGACCACCGGGTTTTCGGAGGTCTTGATCAGCTCGATCATCTCGTCGATGTTGGCGAGCGCGACCGTCAGGCCTTCCAGGATGTGGGCGCGGGCGCGGGCCTTGCGCAGCTCGAAGATGGTGCGGCGGGTGACCACCTCGCGGCGGTGGCGCACGAAGGCCTCGAGCATCTGCTTGAGGTTGAGCACCTGCGGGCGGCCGTCCACCAGGGCGACCATGTTGATGCCGAACACCGATTCCATCGGTGTCTGCAGGTACAGGTTGTTGAGCACCACCTCGGCCGATTCGCCGCGCTTGACCTCGATGTAGACGCGCATGCCGTCCTTGTCGGACTCGTCGCGCAGCTCGCTGATGCCCTCGAGCTTCTTTTCCTTGACCAGCTCGGCGATCTTCTCGATCAGGCGGGCCTTGTTGACCTGGTAAGGCAGTTCGGTGACGACGATGGCCTCGCGGCCGTTGTCCTCGTTGACCTCGACCTCGGCCTTGGCGCGCACCCGCAGGCGGCCGCGGCCGGTGTGGTAGGCGGCGTGGATGCCGGCGGCGCCGTTGATGATGCCGGCGGTGGGGAAATCCGGGCCCGGGATGTGCTGCATCAGGTCGCCGATGCTGGCTTCCGGGTCGTCGATCAGGGCGATGACCGCGTCGATCACCTCGCCCAGGTTGTGCGGCGGGATGTTGGTGGCCATGCCGACCGCGATGCCGGCCGAGCCGTTGACCAGCAGGTTCGGGAAGCGCGCCGGCAGCACCGTCGGCTCCAGCTCCTTCTCGTCGTAGTTGGGCTGGAAATCGACCGTTTCCTTGTCGATGTCCGAGAGCAGTTCGTGCGTGAGGCGCGACATGCGCGCCTCGGTGTAACGCATGGCGGCGGCCGAGTCGCCGTCCACCGAACCGAAGTTGCCCTGGCCGTCCACCAGCAGGTAGCGCAGCGAGAACGGCTGGGCCATGCGCACCAGGGTGTCGTACACCGACTGATCGCCGTGCGGGTGGAACTTGCCGATCACGTCGCCGACGATGCGCGCCGACTTGTAGTAGGGCTTGTTGCTGTGGGCGCCCAGTTCGTTCATGGCGAACAGCACGCGGCGGTGCACGGGCTTGAGGCCGTCGCGGACATCCGGGAGGGCGCGGCCGACGATCACGCTCATGGCGTAATCGAGGTAGCTCCTGCGCATCTCGTCTTCGAGGTTGACCGGGATGATTTCCTTCGCGAGGTCTGCCATTCGTGTTCCGTTTTCCGGGGTCCAGCGGGCCGCGCCCAGGGCGCGGTTCAAGAGCCCCGGAGTCTAGCAGAACCGGGGTCCCAAAGCCTTGTTTTTGTGGCCGAATCCGGCCAGGGAAAGCCGCTCAGCGGGGACCGGGAACCGCCAGGTAGGCCAGGCGCTTGAGCTCGCGCCGGCCGCGGGTCACGGTATCGAGCACCAGGCCCGCGGTCAGGGACAGCGCACCCATCAGGGCCAGGCCGGTGGCCAGGATCGCGGTCGGGAAACGCGGCACCAGGCCGGTCTGCAGCCAGGTCTCGACCAGGGGCAGGCCCAGGACCAGCGAGGCCAGCGCGAAACCGGCCGCCACGCCGCCGTAGACCAGCAGGGGCCGCTCGGCCACGAACAGCCGCAGCAGCGTGGACAGCACGCGCAGCCCGCCGGTCCAGGTACCCAGCTTGCTGTGCGAGCCCGCCGGCCGGGCGCGGTAGGCGGTGGCCACTTCGGCCACCGGCATGCCCAGTTCGAGTGCGTGCACGGTCAGCTCGGCCTCGATCCCGAAGCCGCGCGACAGCACCGGGAAGGACTTCACGCAGCGCCGGGACAGCGCCCGGTAGCCGCTGAGCACGTCGCTGCAGCGCTGGCCGAACAGCCAGGACAGGAAGCCGCTGAACAGGCGGTTGCCGGCGCCGTGGCCGGGACGGTAGGCGCCCTGCCCCGCTTCGCGCACGGCCACCACCATGTCCGCGCCGCCGTCGAACAGGGCCGCCAGCAGGCGCGGCGCGGCGGCGGCATCGTAGGTGTCGTCGCCGTCCACCATCAGGTAGGCGTCGGCCTCGACGTCGGCGAACAGCCGCCGCATGACCTCGGCCTTGCCGGGCTTTTCCACCGTGCGCACGTCCGCCCCGGCGGCCGCCGCGAGCGCGGCGCTGCCGTCGCGCGAGCCGTTGTCGTACACATGCACCTGCGCCCCGGGCAGCGCGGCGCGGAAGTCGGCCACGACCCGGGCGATCGTCACCGCCTCGTCCCGGCACGGGATGAGCACGGCGACCCGGCGGCTCATGCCCGGCCCCCGCCGAAGACCCGGGCCATCGCCGCGGCATCGGGGGCCTCGACCACGCCGCGCTCGGTCACGATCGCGTCGATCAGCGCCGCCGGCGTCACGTCGAACACCGGATTCCAGGCCTGCACGCCCTCGGCCACGGTGCGCGTGCCCGACACCGACAGCAGCTCGCCCGGGTCGCGCATCTCGATCTCGATATCGGCGCCGCCGGCCGTGTCCATGTCCACCGTCGACGAAGGCGCCACCACCATCACCTTCAGGCCATGGTGGCGGGCGGCGATGGCGTGCGAGTAGGTGCCGATCTTGTTGGCGGTGTCGCCGTTGGCGCAGATGCGGTCGGCGCCGACGATCAACCATTGCACGGCGCCGGTTGCCATCAGGTGCGCGGCGGCGCCATCGGCGATCAGGGTCGCCGGGATGCCGTCCTGCAGGAGCTCCCAGACGGTCAGGCGCGCGCCCTGCAACCAGGGCCGGGTCTCGCTGGCATACACCCGGGCGATGCGCCCCCCGGCCACCCCGGCGCGGATCACGCCCAGGGCGGTGCCGAAGCCGGCCGTGGCCAGCGACCCGGTATTGCAGTGGGTCAGCACGCCGCTGCCCGGTGCGATCATCGCCGCGCCCAGGGCGCCCATGTGGCGATTGGCGGCGAGATCCTCGGTTTCGATGGCGCGGGCTTCCGACGCCAGCCTTTCCCGCCAGTCGGCCCCTGCGCCGGCCAGCACGCGCCGCAGGCGGGCCAGGGCCCACATCAGGTTCACCGCGGTCGGGCGCGCGGCCTGCAGGCGGTCCAGGGCGGGCGCCATCGCGGCGAGCGCGGCGGCGCCGTCGGCGGCCTGCACGTCCCGGGCGGCCAGCACGGCGCCCCAGGCCGCGGCGATGCCGATCGCGGGGGCCCCGCGCACCACCAGGGCGTGGATGGCGGCGGCGACCGCGTCGCTGTCGCGGCAGGCCACTTCGCCGACCTCGAAAGGCAGCTTGCGCTGGTCGAGCAGGGCCAGGTGGTCGCCGTGCCAGCGGATCGGGCGGATGCGGTCGTAGCGGTCGAAATCCATGCGTGCGGACCCGGGGATGGCCCGCGAGTTTAGCAACCCGGGCGCGCTATGCTGCGCGCCATGGCCCGCGCCCCGACCCGTCGCACCGCCCCCGGACGCCGCCCGCCGCGCACCGGGCTGGCCGGCACCGAAGCCCTGCTGCACGCGGCCTGCGTGCGCGCCGGCGCGGGCGCCGCGCTGCAGGTCTGGCTCGAACGCCTGCCCCTGCTCAAGCCCCTGCTGCCGGCCGGCCTGCGCCGGGCCGGCACGCCCGCCTCGGCCGACGACATCCAGCGCGCGCTGGTGCGCGATATCTATGCCCGCTACGCGCTCGCCCCGGCGCGCTGGGAAATCGAGGGCATCCTGGCGGTCGCCCAGACCCAGTCGGTGATGGCGCCGCTGGCGACCCGCGAAGGCCTCGACGCCCTGCTCGACGGTTGGCTGCCCACGGCCCTGCGCGCGCCGCTGATGCGCTATACGCCCATCGAACCGCTGGTCACCGCGACCGTGCGCGCGATCGCCGCCACCTGGGCCGCCGGCCGCTATGCCGACAGCGTGTGCCGCCTGCGCGAAGCGGGGGCGGACTGGCTGCCGGCGCCGCTGGCGGGCGCGCTCAAGCTGGCGCCGGAGACGCTGCGCGCCTGGAGCAGCGAGGCGCTGTCGATGGCGCTGCCGCCGATCCGGCTCGCGGGCGCGCTCGGCCGCCGCCTGTTCACGGCGGTCGACGCCCCGTCGCCCGCCAGCCGCCGCCGCGCCGCGCCGCGCAAGGCCGCCGCGCCACGCGCCCGCAAGCCGCGGACCTGAAACGACGAAGCCCGGCCAGGGGCCGGGCTTCGTTCACGCGCGCTCGCGCTGGACTCAGAAGACCACGAAGTCGGCGCGGCAACCGCGCTCGACCCAGATGCCGCGGCGGTCGTAACCCCAGGTGCGGCCGTAGTCACAGCGGCTGCGGCTGAGCTGGCGCTCGATGCGCACGTCGCGCACGCGCGGCCCGATGGCGCAGTAGGTCGGCCGGTCGCTGCGCGACTCGCAGCGCACCACGCTGGCGCGGCCACCGTGGCCATAGCCCGGGCCCGGGCCGTAGCCCGGCGCCGGTCCGTAGCCCGGGCGGCCGCCATGGCCGCCGCCGACGACGAAGCGCGCGCGGCAGCCGCCGTCAACCCAGATGCCGCGGCGGTCGTAGCCCCAGGTCCGGCCGTAGATGCAGGGCGCATCCGAGCGCTGGTCCACGATGCGGACGCCGCCGCGGGTGTCCACCCGGCAGAACTGCTCGCGCTCGTTGCGCGATTCGCAGCGCACTTCGCGGGCACCGTCGTGGTAGCCGTAGCGATCGGCCTTCGCGGCCTGCGGCAGCAGCGCCGCGGAGGCGGCAAG
>JAYRTA010000187.1:0-4841 GCA_041919875.1 Arenimonas sp. | reverse complement strand
TGGGCGCGGTGGTCGAGCGCTGGCTGTTCTTCGCCGAGGCCCGGCACCTGGTGACGCTGTATTACTGAGCGGCCGGCGCGGGACCGGCCGCGGATCAGGGCAGCAGGGCGTCGGCGCCGCGCACGATCAGCATGTCGGCGACCTGTTCGCCCAGCTTGGCCGGATCGGCGGCCGGGCCGCTGGCGTAGCCGCGCACGGTCTGGCCCGACTTGGCGTCGCCCACCAGGCCCTCGAGCGAAAGCCGGTCGCCCTTGAGCGTGGCGTAGGCGGCGATGGGCACGCGGCAGCTGCCGCCCAGGATGCGGGTCATGGTGCGCTCGGCCGTGGTGCAGGCCAGGGTGGGCGCGTGTTCGAGCACGGCGACGAGCCGGCGGGTGGCCTCGTCGTCGGCGCGGCACTCCACCGCCACCGCGCCCTGGGCGGCGGCCGGGATGAAGCGCGGCGCGACCAGGCGCTCGCGGATGCGCGCGCCCAGGCCCAGGCGCTCCAGCCCGGCGCAGGCAAGCACGATGGCGTCGTAGTCGCCGGCATCGAGCTTGGCCAGGCGGGTGTTGACGTTGCCGCGCAGGTCCACCAGCTTCAGGTCGGGCCGGTGCGCGCGCAGCAGGGCCTGGCGGCGCAGCGAGGAGGTGCCGACGGTGGCACCGAAGGGCAGTTCCTCCATCGCCTCGTAGCGGTTGGAGACGAAGGCGTCGAAGGGATCGGCGCGTTCGAGCACGGCGGCCAGGCGGAAGCCCGGCTCGAGCTGCATCGGCACGTCCTTGAGCGAATGCACGGCGGCGTCGGCGCGGCCCTCCAGCATCGCGACCTCGAGTTCCTTGAGGAACAGGCCCTTGCCGCCGATCTCGGCCAGCGGCTGGTCGAGCACCTGGTCGCCGCGCGTGCTCATGGGCACCAGGTCGACCTGCAGGCCCGGGTGCGCCTCGCGCAGGCGCGCGGCCACGTGTTCGGTCTGCCACAGCGCCAGCGCGCTCTCCCGCGTGGCCAGCCGGATCTTCTCCATCCCTTCCCCCTTCAAAGATGCTTGAGCTTTTCCCGCAGGCCCGGCAGGCAGCGCCGGCTGACCTCGAGCGCGACGCCGCCGTGGCGCAGGACCGCGTGCACCTGGCCCTCGCCGCTGCGGCGCAGCTCGGCGAACTCATCGGCGGCGACCAGGCAGTTGCGGTGGATGCGGATGAACCGGTCGCCGAATTCGGCCTCCAGCGACTTGAGCGATTCCTCGATCAGGTCTTCGCCGCGGGCATGGTGCACCACCACGTACTTTTCCTCGGCCTGCAGGTAGAACACGTCGTCCAGGGGCACCAGGCGCAAGGTGCCGCGCAGGCGGGCGCTGAGGTGGCTGCGGCGCGAGCCGGCCGGCGCGGCCGGCGGCGACGGCGGCGCGAGACGGCCGGCCTGGCGCCGCTGCGCGCGCTCGAGCGCCTCCGCCAGGCGCTCCACCCGCACCGGCTTGACCAGGTAGTCCACCGCCGCGGCCTCGAAGGCGTCGAGCGCATGCTGGTCGAAGGCGGTGCAGAAGATCACGGCCGGCGGCGCCTCCAGGCCGGCCAGGTGGCGCGCGGCCTCCAGGCCATCCATCACCGGCATGGCGATGTCCATCAGCACCGCATCCACGCCCAGGGCCTGGGCCGCCTCCACCGCCTCGCGGCCGTCGCCGGCCTCGCCCGCCACCTCGTGCCCGCCCAGCTCGCGCAGCAGCGCGGCCAGGCGCTGGCGGGCCAGGGGTTCGTCGTCGACGAGCAGCAGCTTCATGGCGCGGAGTATGCCTCGGCGGCGCGGGGCTAGCCGGCGGCCTGGAACCGCGCCTGCAGCCAGTCACCCAGGTCGCGCACTTCCTCGGCGCAGAGGCTGTGCGGCATCGGGTACTCGCGCCAGTCCACGCTGGCGCCCAGGTGGCGCAGGGCATCGCGGCTGCGCTGGCCCAGGCCCAGGGGCACGACCGGGTCCTGGCGGCCATGGGCCATGAACACCGGCGTGGCCTTGCCGGCGGCGGTGGCTTCCGCGGCGGTGTGGTTCACCAGGGGCAGGTAGGTGGACAGGGCGACCAGGCCCGCCAGGCCGGCTTCGCGGCGCAGGCCCGCGGCCAGCGTGATCGCGCCCCCCTGGGAGAAGCCCGCCAGCACGATCCGCGCGGGCGGCACGCCGCGCTCGCCCTCGCGGGCGACCAGGGCTTCGACCTGGGCGATCGACTCGCGCACGCCGGCTTCGTCGGCGCGCTGTTCGATCGAGAGGTCGCGGATGTCGTACCAGGCGCGCATGCGCACGCCGTTGTTGATCGTCACCGGCCGCACCGGCGCGTGCGGGAACACGAAGCGCAGCGCCGGCCAGCCCGGGCGCACCAGCTCGGGCACGATCGGCTCGAAATCGTGGCCATCCGCGCCCAGGCCGTGCAGCCAGAGGAGGGTCCAGGCCGGGGCCGGGCCGGTTTCTTTTTCGACGGTGTCGAGCAGGGTCATGGACGGGCCGCAGGGGCGAAGGGGAGGAATCGTTCGGGCGCGCCGGCTGCTGCGCGATGCACCGGGCCCGGCCAGTGTATCGGCGTCGGGCGCGGGCGCGAACCCGGGCTGCGGCCGCGACCGGCAGGGCGTCAGCCGGCGCCGGCGGCCAGGCGCAAGCCGCCGAGGCGGCGCGCGATGCGTTCTGCGACGACGCGGCCGGCGGCGGACAGATCGACATCGGCGGCGGCCAGCGCCAGCGGCGGCAGCAGGCCGGGGACCGCGTGCAGGCGCAGCGCGCAGGGACGCCAGGCGGGACGGGCGCTGCGCCGACCCAACCAGCCCGGTGCCGGGGCGGATGCGCTGGCCTGCGGCAGCCGCGCGGCCACGTGTTCCCAGGCCAGGAAATCGCTGTCGGGCAGGCGGTGCAGCTGCCAGCAGTGACGACCCTCGCGATCCTCGAAGCAGATCGCCTCGCTGGGCCCGTCGTTGTCCAGGCGGATGCAGACATGGGCACTGACGGCGCGGCGCCAGCCCGACAGCGGGTGCGGTTCGCGGGCGTCGTGCAGGCAGAGCACGGGACCGAGCGCGGCCAGGGCCGCCGGGGCAATGTCCGCGGGCGCGGGAACGGGGGCGGCAGGGGCCATGGGCGGCTCCGGGCGGAACCGGCGGGCTGGCGTCGGCGCGGAGCCGGGGCGGGCGGCCGGGGAGAGAGGCGGGCTCGCTTACTTCACGAGGATGAGCTTGTCGTTGCGCGTGTGCCGCAGGCGATAGACCTGGCCGGCGTGGTGGATCAGCACCTCGCGGCTGCCGCGCATCAGCTCGCGGCTGTCGAAGGCCGGTGCGAGGCCGATCGGCTGGGGCAGCGGCGGGGCCGCGGGGGCGGAAAGGTGGGGCTGGGACATGGCCGGCTCCGGCGGGTGGGGGCGGCTCCGATGATAATGATTCGCATTTGCTGGTCAAGCCCCTCCGGCATGGCCGCCACGCGCGGCTCCGCCCACCCCGGCGCCGCGCCTGACGATGCCGCGGGCCGTCCTTGCGTATTGCACGAATCCCGCGAAAGCGTTGCATCCTGGCGAATGATGGCTAACGTAGGCGGACTTTCCCGCCGACGACACCATGATTTCCCGCCGTTTCCGGCTTCGCGCCCACCACGCCTACTACGGACTGCTGATCGCCTCGCTGCTGCTGATCGTGGCGGCGGGCATCGTCAGCTGGTTCTCCTCGCGCGATGCGCGCGCGTCGGTGGCGCTGGCCCAGCACACCGAACGGGTGATCGCGCAATCCCAGCGCGTGCTCGGCGTGGTCGGCAATACCGAGTCCTTCGGCCTGCGCTACATGCTGTCGGCGCGCACGTCCTACGTCGAAGGCTATTACGAGGAGATGGACCGCCTGGACGAGGAGCTCGCCAAGCTGCGGACCTTCGTCACCGACAACCCGTCCCAGCTCGCGCGCGTGGACCTCCTGATCGACATCGCGCAGCAGCGGCGGGACTGGAACGCCGAGACCCTGCGCCGGATGGTGGCCTCCGATACGCGCGAGCAGGCGCTCGCGATTCCCTACGATCGCGTGGCCGAAGGCACCGGCGGCCGGCTGGCGCGGCAGTTCCGCGAGGTCGTGGACGCGATCGTGGCCGAAGAGGCGCGGCTGCGCGGCGAGCGTTCGCGCCAGATGTCCGACGACCTGGGCCGGGCCAGCGGCACCATCATCCTGGTCAACTTCCTGGCCCTGATCGCCGGCATGGTGGGTTTCCTGGCCACGTGGCGCTCGCGCCAGGCCTGGATCCGCGAGCGCGAACTGGCCTGGGCCAAGGAACGCGCCGAAGCCGCCAGCCAGCAGAAGAGCCTGTTCCTGGCCACGATGAGCCACGAGATCCGCACGCCGATGAACGCCATCTTCGGCTTCTCCCAGCTGCTGAGCCGGCAGGTGAAGGACGCCAAGGCGGTCGAATACATCCGCGCCATCCGCGCCAGCGGCCAGTCCCTGCTGGCCCTGATCAACGACCTGCTGGACCTGTCGAAGATCGAGGCCGGACGGATGGAGCTGCACCTGGTGCCCACCGACGTGCAGGAACTGGTGGAGACCACGCTCACGGTGTTCACCGAGGCGGCCGCCGACAAGCAGCTCGAACTGGCCAGCGACATCGACCCGGTGCTGCCGCGCGCCCTGCTGGTGGACCCGCACCGGTTCCGGCAGGTGCTGGTGAACCTGGTCAGCAATGCCATCAAGTACACGCGCCAGGGCGGCGTGCGGGTCGCGGTCCGCTCGCAGCAGGTGAGCTCGGACCGGGTGCGCCTGGTGCTCAGCGTGGCCGACACCGGCATCGGCATCGAGGCCGACCAGCTCGAGGCGATCTTCGATCCCTTCCACCGCACCGAGAGCGCGGAGGTCTCGCGCATCGAGGGC
>JAYRTA010000186.1:0-4857 GCA_041919875.1 Arenimonas sp. | reverse complement strand
AGCTTCTGCGCCGGCACCGAACCGGACGAATACACGGAGATCGCGTGGCCCCGGGCCTTCCAGCGGGTGAGGGCCTCGACCGCGTCGGGATACATGTGCGCGGTGAAGTCCGCCCGCCCGTAGCCGTCCTGCCAGACCATGCCCTGCAGGGCCTTGAGGGCGGTGTGCTTGCGGTCCTGGTCGATCCAGCCCTGCAGCGTCTCGACGATGAGCTCATCGCTGCAGGCGCCGCCGTTCTCCACCGCCACCTGGTCCAGCCAGCGCCGCACCGCCGGCTCGCGGCCGTGCGCCGCCACGAACCCCGGCAGCGCCCGCCGCGCATACGGGAACAGCACGTCCTTCACGAACGAAATGCTGCTCGTGGTGCCCTCGATATCCGTCAGGATGTGCTTCATCGTCGTGGCGAAAGAGCCCTATCCGGCCTGCCCGGGTTCGTAGCGCGGGAAGCGCTGGGCGATGTCGGTGCCGGTGAAGTGGCCGACCCAGCCGTCGGGTTCGGTGAAGAAGCGGATGGCGACGAAGCTCGGCTCCGGGCCCATGTCGAACCAGTGCGTGGTGGCGTCGGGCACGCCGACCAGGTCGCCCTGCTCGCAGCGGATCTCGTAGACCTGGTCGCCGACGTGCAGCGAGAACAGGCCCGAGCCGGCGACGAAGAAGCGCACCTCGTCTTCCTTGTGGAAATGCTCGTCCAGGAACTTCGCGCGCATCGCCTCGCGGTTCGGGTTGTCCGGCGCGATCGACACCACATCCACGGTCCGGAAGCCGTTCTCGGCCACCAGCCGGTCGATGTCGGCGCGATAGGCCGCCATCACCTGCTCGGGCGTCGCGCCGGCCTGCACCGGGGCCGTGGCCTGCCACTGCTCGAAGCGCACGCCGATCTCCTTCAGGCGCGCGGCCATCAGGGCCTGGTCCTCGGTGGCGAACAGGGGCGTGCCCGGGTCGGAATCCTTGAAGATCCGGAGGCGGCTCATGCGTTCAGTCTCCTCAGGTCGAGTTCGCAGCCGAACAGGAATTCAAAGGCCTCCAGGTGCCGGCGGGCCTCGGCCATGTCCTTGCCCCAGGCGTAGAGGCCATGGCCGTCAATCAGGTAGCCCCAGCAGGGGCCGGCGTCGAGCAGGCGCTCCACGTCCGCCGCCAGCGCAGGCATGTCCTGGGTGTTGGGAAACACCTTCACGTCCACCGCCATCTCGTGGGTCTGGTTGCCCGCGAACGCCTTCAGCAGCTCGTAGCCTTCCAGGCGCACGTGTCCCTGGCGGGCGAACAGGCGCGAGGCCACCGTCTGGGTGCGCGAATGCGTATGCAGCACGCAGCCCACCTGCGGGTAGCGGGCGTAGAGCTGGGTGTGCAGCAGGGTTTCGGCCGAGGGACGGTGCGAGGTCGCCACCGGCTGGCCGGCGAAGTCCACCACCATGATGTCGGCCTCCACCAGCCGGCCCTTGTCGCGGCCGGACACGGTGATGGCGGCATGGCGCTCGTCGAGCCGCATCGAGAAATTGCTGCTGGTGGCCGGCGTCCAGCCCAGCGCGGACAGCTCGCGGGTGGCGGCGACGATCTCGGCGGCCCGGGCGGCCAGGCGGCCCGGGTCGTAGGGCAGGGTATCCATGGCCCGGAAGTCTAGCCGATGCCTCCCGGCCGGGAAGCCTTGACCTGGGTCAACGCTGCATTCACGGCCAGGGCATACACTGGCGACCAGCCACTGGGGCACCGCCCCGCCAGCCACAGGAAAACCTCCATGTCCGTGAACGCCTCCCGCCGCGGTTTCCTCCTCCGGGCCAGCCTGCTGGCCGCCGTGCCCTTCGTCGCCCCGGCGCTGGTGGGCAATGCGCTGGCCCAGGAGCTCAAGCCCCTGCCGGCCGACAACGCCACCGCCAAGGCCCTGGCCTACGCGCCGGACGCGGCCGCGGTGAAGCATCCCAACTTCAAGCCGGGCAGCAACTGCGCCAATTGCCAGTTCTTCACCGCGGCCACGGGCGCCTGCAGCCTGTTCCCGGGCTTTTCGGTGCCGGCCAAGGCCTGGTGCAGCGCCTGGGCCAAGAAGGCCGGTTGACCGCCGCGGCCGGCCGTCTCGCCGGCTGAGACCGCACGCCCGCTAGAATCCCCGACGGACCTCCGCCGGGAATTCGCCTTGTCCTTCGATTTCGCTTCCTTCCTGCTGGGGCTGCTGCTGGCGGCCGTCGCCGTCGGCTTGCTGGCCATCGCCCTGGGCCGCGCCCGCGTGCGCGAGGCGCTGGCGGCCGGCCGGCGCGAGCGGGATGCCGAGATCGCCGCCCTGGCTCGCGACCAGCAGGCCGCCGAGGACCGCTGCACCGACCTGGCCGCCCGGCTGCAGGCGATCGAGGCCGAACTGCGCGAGGTGCGCGGTGCCCGGGAAGCCGCCGACACCCGCGCCGCCACCAGCGAGGCCCGGCTCGAGGAGCAACTGCGCGCCGCCGACCAGCGCTACCGCGACCTCGAACAGTCGCGCGAGCGGCTCAAGGCCGAATTCCAGCAGCTGGCCCAGGAAATCCTCGAGGACAAGTCGCGCCGCTTCAGCGAACAGAACGCCAGCCAGCTCGGCCAGCTGCTGACGCCCCTGCGCGAGCAGATCGGCGATTTCCGCAAGCTGGTCAGCGACAGCTATGAAAAGGAAGGCAAGGAGCGCGCCGGCCTGCAGGCCGAGCTGCGCCAGCTGGTCGAGCTCAACCGCCAGCTCAGCGACGAGGCCGGCAACCTCACCCGGGCGCTGACCACCGACAACCGCACCCAGGGCTACTGGGGCGAACTCAAGCTCGAGCGCCTGCTGGAAAGCGCCGGACTGGAGAAGGGCCAGCAATACCTCACCCAGGAAAGCTTCAGCGACGAGCAGGGCGACCGCTACCGCCCCGATGCGCTGCTGCTGTTGCCCGAAGATCGCCAGATCGTCATCGACGCCAAGGTGGCCCTGCTCGACTACCAGCGCGCCTGCGGCGACGTGGCCGAGGCCGAGCGCGAGCAGCACCTGGCCCGGCACGCCCAGGCCCTGCGCAGCCACGTGCGCCAGCTGGGTGAGAAGGACTACAGCCGCCTGCACGGCCTGAGCAGTCCGGACCTGGTGCTGATGTTCGTGCCGGTCGAGGCGGCTTTCCTGGAAGCCCTGCGTCGCGATCCGGAGCTTTACGACTACGCCTACGCCCGCAAGATCATCCTGGTCGGGCCGAGCAACCTGCTGGCCTCGCTGCGGCTGGTCGCCCAGGTCTGGCGCACCGAGGCGCAGAACCGCAACGCGAAGGCGATCGCCGAGCGTGGCGCGGTGCTCTACGACAAGTTCGTCGGCTTCACCGAGGACCTGGGCAAGGTGGGTGAGGCCCTGGGGCGGGCGCAGAAGATGCACGACGAGGCCCTGGCCAAGCTCAGCACCGGCCGCGGCAACCTGGTGCGCCAGGCCGAGATGCTGCGCAAGCTCGGCGTGGCGCCGTCCAAGCGCCTGGCCGGCAAGCTGGCCCAGGACGATGCCGACGAGGCCGGCGACGAGCCCACGGCCGATCCGACCGCCGAAGGCGACGACGACGCAACGGTGTAGCGCCACGCCGCGCGCGACCCGCGGGCGTGGCTGCGGCTAGACTGCCGGTCCCCCTTCGCACCGGACCCGCCGATGACCCTTGCCCCCGCCTGGATGGCCACCGCCCCCGGCCTCGACGAGCGCATCAACCAGGTCTTTCAGCCCGTCGCCGACGCGATTTCCGGCTTCATCCTCACCGCCGTGCCGGTGGGCGCCGAGGGCGCGATGTTCCCGCTGGTCGTCGGCTGGCTGCTCCTCGGCGGCCTGGTGACCACCCTGGCCTTCCGCTTCATCAACCTCACCGGCTTCATGCACGGGTTCCGCCTGATCCGCGGCGATTGCGCCGAGCCCTCCGGCCCGGGCGAAGTCAGCCATTTCCGCGCCCTGGCCACCGCCCTGTCGGGCACGGTGGGCCTGGGCAACATCGCCGGCGTGGCGGTGGCGATCACGATCGGCGGCCCGGGCGCGACCTTCTGGATGATCGTGGCCGGCCTGCTGGGCATGTCCACCAAGTTCGCCGAATGCGCCCTGGGCGTGATGTACCGGGTGCAGCATCCGGACGGCAGCGTCGCCGGCGGGCCGATGTACTACCTGCGCCGCGGCCTGGCCGAGCATTACCCGAAGCTGGCCTGGCTGGGTGCCGGCCTGGCGGCCTTCTATGCGCTGTGCGTGATGGCCGGCGCCGCCGGATCGGGCGCGATGTTCCAGGCCAACCAGGCCTACGCCCAGCTGCTGCACGTGACCGGCGGGGCGGCGGGTCCGCTGGCGGGACGCGGCTGGTTGTTCGGCCTGGGCCTGGCGGTGCTGGTGGGCCTGGTGGTGCTGGGCGGGGTGGGGCGCATCGCCGCCGTCACCTCGCGCCTGGTTCCCGGCATGGCGCTGCTGTACCTGCTGGGCGCGGTGTTCGTCATCGGGGCCAACGCCGGCCAGGTGCCGACGGCGCTGATGGCCATCCTCGAGGGCGCGTTCAGCGCCGAGGGCGTGCAGGGCGGCGTGATCGGCGCCCTGATCCAGGGCTTCCGCCGCGCGGCGTTTTCCAACGAGGCCGGGCTGGGCTCGGCGGCGATCGCGCATGCGGCGGTGCGCACACGCGAGCCGATGACCGAGGGCTTCGTCGCCCTGTGGGAACCGTTCATCGACACGGTGGTGATCTGCACCCTCACCGCCCTGGTCATCGTCATCACCCAGCAGCACCTGGTCGGCGGCGCCGACGGCGTGCAGCTGACCTCGAACGCCTTCGCCACGGTCGCGCCCTGGTTCCCCTACGTGCTGGCGGTGGTGGTGTTCCTGTTCGCGTTCTCGACCATGATCACCTGGGCCTATTACGGCGCCATCGCCTG
>JAYRTA010000185.1:0-4865 GCA_041919875.1 Arenimonas sp. | reverse complement strand
GAAGGCCACGTCCAGTTCCATGCCTTCCGCGGCCGGCCAGTCGGGATGGAAGGCGATGGTGGCGGCGGATACGCGCGTGCGGGCGTCGAAGCGGCCCTCGCCGTCGCGGAAGGGCCAGTCGTCGAGGTCGCCGGCCAGCACCGCGCGCCCGTCCAGCACGTCGCCCGACACCAGGGCGCGGTCGAGCCAGTCGATGGTGGCCGGCGGCATCTTGCCCACCACCCAGAAATGCCGGGCCGCCCGCACGGTGGCCGGGTCCACGTCGGCGGCCAGGTCCAGGCGCGGGCGCGCGCCCGGGCCGCCGAAGGCGAGCTCGGCCCGCACGGTGGCGCCGAAGTCGGCGCCGCGCAGGCGCAGGCCGGCCGCACCCAGGGTCCAACTATCGCCGTCGCGCCACCAGCCCAGGCTGCCGTCGAGGTCGGCGTGCAGGGGGGCGCGGAAGCCGGACCAGTCGAAATCGATCGGGCCGCGCGCCTTGATCACGCCCCCGTCCTGGTCGAAGGCGGCGCTGCCCGACAGGCCCCGCAGGCCCGGGCGCGAGGCCTGCGATTGCCAGGCCAGTCCGTCGAAGGCCGCCGATCCACGCCAGTCTCCGGCGCGTCCGGCGACGCGCACGTCGCGCAGCACGGCTTCGGGCGCCGCGTCGTGGAGCCAGCGCCGCAGGCCGTCGGGCAGGCGCGGGCTGAGCGCCGCCAGCGCCCCGGCCGGGCCCAGGTCGAGGCGCGGCGCCTGCAGCGCCCAGGCCTCGCCACCCGCCAGCCACAGGCCGTCGAGGCTGCGCGGCTGGGCGCGGCCGCGTTCGTGGAAGTGCAGTTCGGGCGCGTGCAGCTGCCAGCCGTCGCCGCTGACCTGCCAGCGCGCAAGCAGGTCGGCGCGCTCGAAGGCCGCCGGCGGCGAGTGCAGCTGGCCGTCCTCGCCCGGCCACCAGGGCCGGCGCGCACCCAGGGCCAGCGGCGCGAGGCTCGCGCGCGTGCGCACGTCCATCACCCGGCGGGCATCCACGCGCGCCCACAGGTCGACGTCGCCGCGGCCCGCCAGCACCAGGCCCGTGTCGGCCAGCAGCGGCGACCACTGGCCGAGGTCGAGATCGCGACCGCCGACCCAGAGCTGGCCGGAGCCATCGCCGCGCGAGAGCCCGGCGACCGCGCTCACCGGCACGCCGGCCGGGTCGGCCCAGGCCCGCAGCCCGGCGTCGAGGCGACCGCCCTGCACCCGCAGGCGCAGGTCCACGCGCGGCAGTTGCAGCTCATGGCGCAGCGCAGGCGAGCGGATGCGCAGCCGGGCGCGCTCGACCTGCAGCTCGCCCAGGCCTTCGAGCAGGTCCAGCGGGTCCACGTCCGGGCGCGGCTCGAAGGGCAGCCCGGCCAACTGCCAGGCGCGGTCGGCGCCCTGCTCCAGCACGAGGGAGAGCTCGCGTACGCGCAGCTCGGTCAGGGGTTCGCCGGGCAGCAGGCCCGCATACACCGCCACCTGCAATTCCGCGCGGCCGATGTCCAGGCGACGCGCGCCCTCGCCGATGCGCAGGCCCTCGAGCACGAAGCGCGGGCCGCGGCGCGTCCAGCGCGCGCTGGCCGAATCGAAGGCCACCGGCTCGCCGACGCGCTCGGACAACCAGGCGGCGACCCGGTCCGGATGCCGCTCCACCAGCGGCAGCACCTGGTTGAGCGCGGCCACGGCGGTGGCCAGCAGGATCAGCGCGACCAGCGCCCCGTAGCCGAACAGGCGGCGCAGGTGGCGGATCCGGCGGCGCAGCGGCGACGACATCGGGCTTACAGCAGCACCACGTCGTACTGCTCCTGCGCGTACTGGTCGTCGGCCTGGAAGCGGATGGACTTGCCGAGGAACTCCTCGAGTTCGGCCACCGCCGCCGATTCCTCCTCGGTGATCTTGCCCACGACCTTGGGCGAGGCGATCACCAGCAGCTGCGAGGCCTCGAACTGGCGCACGGCGCGGGTGATCTCGCGGAAGATCTCGTAGGTGAGCGTTTCGGCGGTCTTGAGCGTGCCGCGGCCGCCGCATTCGGGGCAGGGCTCGCACAGCTGGCGCTCGAGGCTTTCGGTGGTGCGCTTGCGGGTCATCTCGACCAGGCCCAGCGGCGAGAAATCATGCACCGACGTGCGCGCGTGGTCGTGCGCCAGCCCCTTCTCGAGCGTGCGCAGCACCTGCCGCTTGTGCTCGTCGTCGGTCATGTCGATGAAGTCGATGATGATGATGCCGCCCAGGTTGCGCAGGCGCAGCTGGCGCGCCACCGACTGGGCTGCCTCGAGGTTGGTGCGGTAGACCGTTTCCTCGAGGTTGCGCTGGCCCAGGAAGCTGCCGGTGTTGACGTCGATGGTGGTCATCGCCTCGGTCTGGTCGATCACCAGGTAGCCGCCGGACTTGAGCGGCACTTCCTTCTGCAGCGCCCGCTGGATCTCGTCCTCCACGCCGTAGAGGTCGAAGATCGGGCGCTCGCCGGCGTAGTGCTCGATGCGCTCGGCCAGGCCGGGCATGAACTGGCGGGCGAAGGTGCTGAGCTTCTCGACGGCTTCGCGCGAATCCACCTTCACCTTGTCGACGCCCTTGCGCATCAGGTCGCGCATGGCGCGCAGCGGCAGCGCCAGGTCCTCGTAGATGCGCCCGCCCACGGGCGTGCCGTCGGCGGCGCGCCGGATCACGTCCCAGGCGGTGCGCAGGTAGGCCACGTCCTCGGCCAGGGCTTCGTCGGGCTGGCCCTCGGCATTGGTGCGCACGATGTAGCCCTGGCCGCTGCCCTCGGCCAGGGCGCCGACCACGGCCTTGAGCCGCGCCCGCTCGGCGTCGTCCTCGATGCGCGCGGACACGCCCAGCACGCGCGAATGCGGCAGGAACACCAGGTAGCGCGAGGGGATCGACAGCTGGGTGGTCAGGCGCGCGCCCTTGCTGCCGATCGGGTCCTTGACCACCTGCACCACGATCTCCTGGCCCTCGTGCACCAGCGAGGTGATGGGCGGGGTCGGCGCGGGCGCGGCCGGCTCGTCGCTCTCGACCGCCTGCACGGCCGGCACGCGGTGGATGTCGGAGGCGTGCAGGAAGGCGGCGCGGTCGAGGCCGATCTCGACGAAGGCGGCCTGCATGCCCGGCATCACCCGCTGCACGCGGCCCTTGTAGATGTTGCCGACCACGCCGCGGCGGGAGGCGCGCTCGATCTGCAGTTCCTGCAGCATGCCGTTCTCGACGACCGCGACGCGGGTCTCGCGCGGCGTCACGTTGACCAGGATTTCCTCGGACACCGGGCTTCCTTCAGGGGATCAGGTGGAAGGCGCGCAGCAGCGCCGCGGTCTGGTGCAGCGGCAGGCCCATCACGCCCGAGTGGCTGCCCGCCAGGTGGGCGACGTGGGCGGCGAAGCGGCCCTGGATCGCGTAGGCGCCGGCCTTGCCCTGCCACTCGCCGGTGGCGAGGTAGGCGGCGATGGCGGCCTCGTCCAGCGCTTCGACCGTGACCTCGCTGCGGCAGGTGGCCTGCGCCTCGCGGCCGGCGCTGACCAGCCAGACGGTGGAGATGACCTCGTGCACGCGCCCGGACAGGGCCCGCAGCATGGCCGCGGCTTCGCCGGCGTCGGCCGGCTTGCCGAACACGCGTTCGCCCAGCACCACCTCGGTATCGGCGCCGAGCACGACCGCGCCGGGCACGCCGACCACCTTGAGCAGCCCGGCGCCGGCCTTTTCCCTGGCCACCCGACTGACGTAGCCGGCCGGGGATTCGCCGGGTTCCCGGTGTTCGGGCACGTCCACATCGAGCTGGCCGAAGGCCACGCCCAGCTGGGCGAGCAGTTCACGGCGGCGCGGGGATTGCGAGGCGAGATGCAGCATCGGCCAAGGATAGCCGGCCCGGCGCCCCGGATGGGACGATCGGCACCCCGTGCGGACCGCGCGCGGGCGCCGTTCAGGCGCGATGGTAGGGGTGGTTGGCCAGCAGGCTGGCGGCGCGGTAGACCTGTTCGGCCAGCACCAGGCGCACGAGCATGTGCGGCAGGGTCAGCGGCCCGAGCGACCAGCGCTCGTGCGCGGCGGCCAGCACCTCGGGCGCATGGCCCTCGGGTCCGCCGATCAGGAAGGCCAGGTCCCGGCCCTGCTGGCGCCAGGCCTCGAGGCGCTGGCCGAGCTGTTCGGAATCGTAGGCCTTGCCGCGCCCGTCGAGCGCGACCACCCAGGCCCCGCGCGGCAGCGCGGCCAGCACGCGGCCGCCTTCGTCGGCGGTGGCGCGGGCGGCGTCGCGGCCCTTGCCGCGCAGCCCCGGGGCGATCTCCACCAGGTCCAGCGGCAACCAGTGCGACAGCCGCTTCTGGTACTCCGCAAACCCCTCGGCCACCCACCCGGGCGCCTTCTCCCCCACCGCCACCAGCCGCGCTTTCATCGCTCCGATGCCGATGGGGTTTCTGGCGCGGATTGACGCGGATGAGCACGGACAAGGCGGGAGCAAACCCGTTCGGTCATTGCCCTATCCGCGTCCATCCGCGTCCATCCGCGTCCATCCGCGTCGAAGTTCACTGCGAAGGAGCGTCCTCGGGCGGCTGGTCGCCGACGGTCCAGAGGCGTTCGAGGGCGTAGAACTCGCGCACGCGCGGGAGCATGACGTGCACGATCACGTCGCCCAGGTCGACCAACACCCACTCGGCCTCGCGCTCGCCTTCCACGCCCAGCGGCATCACGCCCAGCTTCTTGGCGAACTTGACCACCTCATCGGCCACCGACTTCACGTGGCGGGTCGACGTGCCCGAGACCACCACCAGGTAGTCGGCGATGCTGGTCTTGCCGCGCACGTCGATTTCGACGGCGTCCTTGGCCTTCATTTCTTCCAGGGCGGCATGCACCTGCTGGAGCAGGGACTCCGGCGAGGGGGCCGG
>JAYRTA010000184.1:0-4881 GCA_041919875.1 Arenimonas sp. | reverse complement strand
CGCGACGCTGACCGGCATTTTCCTCGGCGGCATGATCTACGCGGCCATCGGCCTGAATCGTTCGGTGCTGGTGGCGCTGGTGCTGATGGCGGCGTCCAACCTCAGCTTCGCCTGGCTGGCCGCGTCCGGGCATTCGAACGCACTGCTGGCCTTCACCATGGGCTTCGAGAATCTCGCCAGCGGCATCGGCGGCGTGGTGGTGGTGGCCTACCTGTCGGCCCTGTGCAACCTGTCGTTCACGGCCACGCAGTTCGCCCTGCTCAGTGCCGCCTCCAGTATCGTCGGTCGCGTGCTCACGGGCACCACGGCCGGGTCGCTGATCGAGTCCCTGGGCTATGTGCAGTTCTACCTGCTGACCTTCCTGGTGGCCCTGCCGGGGATCCTGCTCTATCTGTTCCTGCTGCGGGCCGGGTTGGTGGACCAGTCCCTGGGCGACGCCGGCCGTCGCCAAGACTGAACGCCCGTCCGCGCCGGGCTTGCGCGCTCCGGCCCCGGCCGTATGCTGTCGGTCCCCCCGAGGAACTGGGCCATGGCCGATTTCCTGCTGCGCGACATCGACGAGCGGGTAGCCGAGCGCATCAAGGAGATGGCGCGCCAGAAGGGCTGGCCGCTCAATGACGTGATCCTGCTGCTGCTCAAGCAGGCGCTGGGCATGGTCGGGCCCGAACCGCCGCCGGTGCCCGGCGACATTGCCCGCCTTGCCGGCGCCTGGAACGACGACGAGACCAAGGCCTTCGCCGAAGCGATGGCGGCCCTGACGGGCCTGCCCGACGACGTGCCGCACTACCTGGCCGACGGCAGCCCCTCCAAGCCCGACTGATCGCGCCGGCCGCTCAGGCCGGGTGGATCGCCCCGAGGATGCGCGGTCCGCGCGCCCCCGTCACCGACGGCAGGTTGCCCGGGCGGCCCGCCAGGGTTTCGCGCGCGAGCCAGGCGAAGCCGGCGGCTTCGACGAAATCCGGGTCCAGTCCGTGGACTGCGCTGCTTTCGACGGTGGTGCCGGGAAGATGCGTGGCCAGGCGCGCCATCAGCAGCGGGTTGTGCACGCCGCCGCCGCAGGCGACCAGGCGGGAGGCCTGCGGCATCTCCGCGCGCAGGGCGCGGGCGATGGTGAGCGCGCTCAGTTCGCACAGGGTGGCCTGCACGTCGGCGGGCGTCTCGCCGGCCAGCCGTGCTTGCAGCCAGGCGAGCTGGAACTGGTCGCGGCCGGTGCTCTTGGGCGGCGGCAGGGCGAACCAGGGCTCGGCGAGGAGCCGCTCGAGCAAGGGCGCGCAGATCCTGCCTTCGCGTGCGAAGGCGGCGTCCCGATCGTAGGGCTGGTCGCGGTGCCGGCGCACCCAGGCATCCATCAGGCCGTTGGCGGGGCCGGTGTCGAAGCCGCGCACCGGGCCGCCGGGCGGGAGCAGGGTGAGGTTGGCGATGCCGCCGAGGTTGAGCACCGCGCGCGCCTCGGCCGGATGGGCCAGCACCGCCGCGTGGAATGCCGGCATCAGGGGCGCGCCCTGGCCGCCGGCGGCGACGTCGCGGCGGCGGAAATCGGCGACGGTGGTCCGGCCCGTCGCTTCCGCGATCAGGCTGGCGTCGCCGAGTTGCTGGGTGAAGGGCGCGTCGCCGGTCGGGTCGTGGCGCAGGGTCTGGCCGTGCGAACCGATGGCGACCACCGAGGCGCCCATGTCGCCGGCGTCCTGCAGCGCCTGCACGGCGACGGCGGCGAAGGCCTGGCCCAGGCGCGTGTCGAGCCGGCCGACCGCGTCGAGGGTCAGCGCGGCCTCGGCCTGCGAGAGCTGCAGCACCTGCGCGGCCAGCGGGCCCGGCAGCGGGTAGGTGCGGGCGAACCGCACGCGCAGGGCGGGCTCGAAGGAGACGATCGCCGCGTCCACGCCATCGACGCTGGTGCCGGAAATCAGGCCCAGGTAGCAATCGTGCGCGCCGGCGCCGGGCGACGCCGACATGGCGGGCTCAGCGCGAGGCCAGGCGGGTGCCGCCGATGCGCTGCAGCTGCGCCATCGCCGGGGCGGTGGCGGCGCGGAAGGCGGCGAGTTCGGCGCCGACCAGGGGATCGGGCTTGGGCATCGTGACCGTCAGCGGATCGCGGTGCGAGCCGTTGATGCGGAATTCGTAGTGCAGGTGCGGGCCGCTGGCAAGGCCGGTGGTGCCGACGTAGCCGATGGTCGAGCCCTGCTGCACGCGCGAACCCACCTTGTACTTGCCCAGGCGCGACATGTGCGCATAGAGCGTGGTGTGGCCCTTGCCGTGGTCGATGATGATCGTGCGGCCATAGCCGTTCTGCCAGCCGGCGAAGCTGATGCGGCCATCGCCGGCGGCCATGATCGGGGTGCCGGTGGCGGCGGCGTAGTCCACGCCCTTGTGGGCGCGCACGGTTCCCAGCACGGGGTGCTTGCGGCGCGGGTTGAAGCGCGAGCTGATGCGGGCGAATTCGATCGGCATGCGCATGAAGCTCTTCTTGAGGGGGCGCCCGCTGAGGTCGAAGTACTCCATCTTGCCGCCGCGCTCGTAGCGCAGCGCGGTGTACTCGTTGCCGCGGTTGCTGAAGCTGGCGGCCACCACGCCGCCGCTGCGCAGGCGCTCGCCGTCGCGCCAGATCTCTTCGTAGACGACCTTGAAGCTGTCACCCACGCGCAGGTCCTGGGTGAAGTCGATGTCGTAGGAGAAGGCGTTGGCCATCTGGTTGATCACCGCGTCGCCCAGGCCTGCCTTCTGGCCGGCGGCATAGAGCGAACTGGAGATCTCGCCGCTGGCGATCATCACGCGGCGCTCGATCGGGCGTTCGACCACGTGCTGCACGTAGCGGTCGCCGTCGCGGCGGATCTCGACCCGGGCGGCCTCGTCGCGCTCGAAGCGCAGGGCCAGCAGGTCGCCGCCCCGGCCGATTTGGAAGCCCAGCTCCGCGCCGGCGCGCAGCCGGGTCAGGCCGGCGGCGGCGGGCAGGTCCAGCACCCGGTGCATGGTGGTGGCGGGGATGCCCATCTGTTCGAACACGGCGCCCAGGGTCTGGCCAGGGCGCACGGTGACCGGCTGCCAGAATTCGGAGGGTGCGGCGGCCTCGGCCGGCGCCGGCATCGGCGGCAGCGCCAGCGCGTGGGTGGCCAGTTCGTCCTGCGCGCCGGTGTCGCGCATGGCCTTGGCGAAGCCCGGGACGATGGTGAGCACGAGGACGGCGGAGGTGCCGAGCAGGCTGGCCAGGAGCCAGTGCTGGCGGGTCCAGCGCGTGAGCGTGGAGGGGGCGTGATGGTGCAAAGGGATCGTCCCCGCGGGGCTGGAGTCGGGCTACGATAACCAGTGCGAAAATAGTGCGTCAAACCCTTGTTGCGTCTGGATTTTTCCCTTCCAACGATTTAACGTTCCATTAACCTCCGTTTAACGAGCGGCCCCTGCCCGGGGGTCCGCCAACCCCGCCGGCCCTGCCATGACCGACCTCTCCCAAGCCCTCGAACTCATCGGCCGCGGTGCCGAAGAGATCCTCAAGCCCGACGAACTGGCCGCCCGGCTCGCCCTTGGCCGGCCCCTGCGGGTGAAGGCCGGGTTCGACCCCACCGCGCCCGACCTGCACCTGGGCCACACGGTGCTGCTCAACAAGATGCGGCAGTTCCAGGTGCTGGGGCACCAGGTGATCTTCCTGATCGGCGATTTCACCGGGATGATCGGCGACCCGTCGGGCAAGAGCGCCACGCGCAAGCCGCTCACGCGCGAGGACGTGCTGGCCAATGCGGAGACCTACGCCGAGCAGGTGTTCAAGGTGCTCGACCGCGAGCGCACCGAAGTGCGGTTCAACAGCGAGTGGTTCGGCAGGATGTCGGCCGCGGACATGATCCGCCTGGCCGGGCAGCACACGGTGGCGCGCATGCTCGAGCGCGACGACTTCGCCAAGCGCTACGGCGGGCAGCAGCCGATCGCGATCCACGAGTTCCTGTATCCGCTGGTGCAGGGCTACGACTCCGTGGCGCTGGAAGCCGATGTCGAGCTGGGTGGCACCGACCAGAAGTTCAACCTGCTCATGGGGCGCGGTCTGCAGGAAAGCGTCGGCCAGAAGCCTCAGATCGTGCTGACCATGCCCCTGCTCGAGGGCCTGGACGGCGTGAACAAGATGTCGAAATCGCTGGGCAATTACATCGGCATCGCCGAGCCGGCGATCGACATCGTCAACAAGACCATGAAGATCGGCGACGACCTGCTGTGGCGCTGGATCGATCTGCTGAGCTTCGATATCGGCGTCGTGGAGGCGAAGTCGTTGAAGGCGGACGTGCTGGCCGGCGTGCTCAATCCGCGCGACGTGAAGCTGCGGCTGGCGCGTGAGCTCGCCGCGCGTTTCCACGATGCCGCCGCCGCCGAAACGGCGATCGCCGGCTGGCATGCGGCCGTGACCGGGCAGGGCGATACCTCGCTGCTGCCGCTGCATGACGTGGCGGTGCCGGCCGAAGGCCTCCGCATCGGCGCGCTGCTGACCCTGGCGGGCATCACGCCGAGCAACTCCGAGGCTGCGCGCAAGCTCAAGGAGCGCGCGGTGAAGGTGGATGGCCAGGTGGTCGAGGACCCGGGCCGGGTGTTCGCCCCCGGCTTCGAGGGCGTACTGCAGGTCGGCAAGCGCAATTTCGCTCGGGTCCGGCTGGTCCGGGACGCCTGAAACCGAGGCCTGGCGCGGGGTGCTTGCGCCGGACTCCGGGGCGCCATTAGGATGCGCGCCCCGCCGACCCCCGGACCGCACCGGATGGCCCGGCGGGGGCCCCGGAAGATGCCCCAGAGGGTGTTGACGGAATCGGAAAGTGCTGTATTATGTGCGGCTCCCTCGGGCGAAACGCGGTGAGGGCTGGGATGCGAAAGGCGTTCCAAGTGATTGATCTTTGACAGTGTGCGCAGGAAATT
>JAYRTA010000183.1:0-4881 GCA_041919875.1 Arenimonas sp. | reverse complement strand
CCGCATGGCCGGCACGCTGGCGCTGCGCCAGCGCCCCGGCCGGCCGGCGACGGCCTCGGGCGGGCTGGACGTCAGCGGCCGCTACCGCGCCTACGGCCAGGCGCTGGAGATCACCCGCGGGCGCCTGGGTTTCGCCGATTCGCCGGTGGACAATCCCAGCCTGGACCTGCGCGCCGAGCGCGAGTTCGACGAGGTGACCGTCGGCGTGCAGGTGCGCGGCACCGCGCAGCGGCCGCAGACGACCGTGGTCTCGACGCCGGCGATGGACACCAGCGAGGCGCTGAGCTGGCTGGTGTTCGGCCGCCCGCTGCGCAGCACCAGCGGCAGCGAGGCCGAACAGCTCGACGCCGCGGCGATGGCCCTGGGCGCCGGCGGCAACCTGGTGGCGCAGCAGATCGGCGCGCGCCTGGGCCTGGACGAGGCCGGCATCACCGATTCGCGCAACCTCGGCGGCGCCACCTTCACCGTCGGCAAGTATCTTTCGCCGCGCCTGTTCGTCAGCTACGGCGTGGCCCTGGTCGGCACCGGCCAGGTGGTCACGCTCAAGTACCTGCTGCGGCGCGGCTTCGACATCCGCATCGAATCGGGCAACGAATCGGCGGCCTCGCTGAACTGGCGCACCGAGCGCTGAGCCCGGTCCCGGGAGAAAGGGCCGGCAGTGCCGGCAATGTCCCGAAAAGAAAGGGCCGGCAAAGCCGGCCCTTCCGTTGTCGCGTTGTCGCGTTGGCAACCGGTCAGAAGTCCTTCTGCAGGTTCACGCCGATGCCGTGCTCGGTGTCGCCCTCGCCCGCGCCCAGGCTGCCGCGGTATTCCAGGCGCCAGTTCCAGCCGCTGTCGGTGTCGAACAGCGCGCCCAGGCCCAGCACGAAGCGGTTGCGGTCGAAGCGCGTGGCCGCGACCCCGTAGCTCGGCCCGCCCGGCAGGTCGGCGTACACCATCTCGGCGATGGTCCGCGCCGAGAAATCGCGCTGGTACTCCAGCCGCAGCTGCGGCGTGAACACGCCCCAGGCCACGTCACGGCGCCAATCCATGCGCAGGCCCAGGGTGCCCACCGAGGTCTCCACGTCCATCGGCGAGTAGGCCAGGGCCAGGATCGGATGGCCGGTTTCGGTGTAGCCGTCGAGCTGGGCCTTGGCCAGGTCCAGGCGCAGGTAGGGCGAGACCAGCATCGACTCGCGCTGCAGGTCGGCGCCCGTGGTCACCGAGGCGAACCACTGGTCGCCGTCGCGCTGGCCGGAGACGAAGTTGCCCGTGCCCGTCAGGTTCCGGCGCAGGTCGAAGCGCAGCTTCTGCAGGCCGAACACGCCGTCCACGTACCAGCCATTGCCCGGGTGCCAGCTGCCGTAGGCCGCCAGCGTGCGGGCGCGGGCTTCGACGCGGCTGCCGTTGGCGCCCACGTCGGTGTCGTCCTGGGCCCAGCCCAGGCCGGCGCCGAGGGCCAGGCTCGGGCTGACGCGGTAGTCGATGCCCGCGCTCACGCCGTCGGTCTCGAAGTCCAGGTCGGCCCGGCCGGCGCGGCCCTCGAGCGTGCCCGAGCGGATCGCGCCGCCGATCCAGGCCCCGAACGGGCTGCCCTCGCCGCTGCCGGTGGCGCCGTTGCCGGTGCCGCCCAGGCCGTTGCCGGCGGCCCCGTGCCCGGACTCATCGCAGCCGGCCACGGTGTAACCCACCAGCGGCTCCAGGCAGCGCGGGTCGGAGGCGAAGCCCAGGCTGTTCTGGCTGCCGCCGCCGCCCCGGTGCAGGCGCTCCAGGCGCTGCTGGAAGTTGGCGATCTGGCTGGTCGCGAAGCGCCGGCTGGCTTCCGCCTGCGCGTCGATCAGGCCGATCACCTCCGGGTCGCGCGAGGGATCCGGGCGCGGCTGCACCGTCACCGTCAGCGTCGTCGGCGGCGAGGTGGCGAAGGCGTTGCTCACCGTGAACTGCACCGTGGACACGCCCACGAAGGCCGGGTCCGGGGTGAAGGTGAGCAGGTAGCCGCTGCCGCCCGGGGCCACGGTGGCCGTGCCCGAGCCGGCCGGGGCGATCGAGACCACCGCCGCGGCCGTGAACGGCCCGCCGGTGGCGCCGGCGGTGATGTCCACCGTCACCGGCGTGGCCGACGCCGTGGTGGCCGTCTTGGCGGTCGGGATCGGCAGCGGGTTCACCGTCACCGTCACCGTCGCCGGGGCCGAGCTGCCGCCCGGGCCGGTGGCGATGTAGGTGAAGCTCACCGTCGGCGGGGCCAGGGTGGGCGCGGTGTAGACCACGTCCAGGCCCGAGACCGTCGCCGTGCCCTGGGCCGGGGCCGTGGCGATGGCGATCGAGGTGATCGGCGCCAGGCTCACGTCGTTGGCGGTGACCGGGATGGTCACCGACTGCCCGGCCAGCACCACGGCCGTGTCGTTGTTGGCCACCGGCGGGGCGAACACGATCTCGACCGTGTAGGCCTGGCTGCCGGTGCTGGCGGTGCCGCTGGTGCTGTCGGTGGCGGTGACCGTGAAGTTGAAGCTGCCCGCGGCCGTGGGCGTGCCGGTGAGCGCGCCGCCGGTGGACAGCGACAGGCCCGTGGGCAGGGTGCCGGCCGTCACCGCGTAGGTGTAGGGCGCCACGCCGTTGCTGGCCGTCACCGTCTGGCTGTAGCCCACGCCCACGATGCCGTCGGGCAGCGTGGCCGGGGCGATCGCCAGCACTGCCGGGTCGACCACCAGGCTGTAGGCCTGGCTGCCGGTCTGGCCGAAGTTGTCGGTCGCGGTCACGGTGAAGTTGAAGCTGCCGCTCGCCGTCGGCGTGCCGCCGAGCGCACCGCCGCTGCCCAGCGTCAGGCCCGCCGGCAGGGCGCCGGCGCTGATGTTGAACGTATAGGGCAGCACGCCGCCCGAGGCCGACAGGAACTGCGCGTAGCCAAGGCCCGCCGTGGCGTCCGGCAAGGTCGTGGGCGTGATCACGATGGTCGGCGCCGGCACGTCGATGACGTAGTCCTGGGTGATCGAGAACGGCGCGCCGGCGCCCGTCAGGCCGGTGTCAATCGCCGTGACCGACACCGCATAGCTGCCCGGCGCGCTGGGCGAGCCCGAGAGCACGTTGCCCGTGAAGTTCATGCCCGCCGGCAGGGCCCCCGCCAGCGAATACGTGAAGGACGGCGAGCCGCCGCCCGCGGCGAAGGACACGTTGAAGGGCACGGCATACGGCGCCGTGAAGGTGCCGGCGGCGGGACTCAGGGTCAGTGCCGGCGGCAACACCACGAACATGTAGCTGCGGCTGCCGGACTGGCCGAAGTCATCGGTGGCGGTGATCGTGAGGTTGAAGCTGCCCACCTCGGTCGGCGTACCCGACAGCTGGCCCGCAGTGGAGAGGGTCATTCCGGCAGGCAAGGATCCCGCGCTCAGCGTGAAGTCGTAGCTGCCCACGCCGCCGGTCGCTGTCAGCGATTCGCTGTAGGCCATCGCCGGCAGGGCATCGGGCAGCGTGGCCGGATCGATCGTGATGGTCGGGGCCGGCACGTTGATCGTGTAGTTCTGCGCGATCGTGAACGGCGCGCCGGTACCGGTGCTGCCCGTGTCGGTGGCGGTCACCGTGATCGGATAGCTGCCCGGCACCGTCGGCGTGCCCGAGATCGTGTCGCCGGTGAACGCCAGGCCCGCCGGCAGCGCGCCCGTCACCGCGTAGGTGTACGGACCCGTGCCGCCCGCCGCCGCGAAGGCCTGCGAATAGGCTGCGCCGTAGGCCGCCGTCAGCGTGCCCGGCGCCGGCGTCATCGTCAGCACCGGGCCGTTGATGGTCAGCGCGAAGCTCTGGCCCACCGTGTACGGGCCGTTGCCGGTGCTGCTGTCGGTGGCCGAGACGGTGAGGTTGAACGTGCCCGCCTGGGTCGGCGTGCCCGAGACCGTGACCGTGTTGGCCGTGGTTCCGGTGATCGCCAGGCCGGCCGGCAGGTTCGTCACCTGGTAGCTGCTCCAGGGCGAAGCGCCGCCGGTGAAGGTGAAGGTCTGGCTGTAGGCCACCGCCACCGTGCCGGTGAGCGGGCCACCGGCCGTGATCGTCACCACCGGATCATTCACCGTCACCGTCACCGTGGCCGGCGCGGAGGTGCCGCCGCTGTTGGTGGCGGTGTAGGCGAAGCTGTCCGGGCCGGCGTAGCCGGCGTCGGGCTGGTAGGTCAGCGTCGCCGGGCCGGTCACCACCACGCTGCCGTTGGCCGGCGGCGTGGTCAGCGTCAGCGAGGTCGGCGCGCCGCCGCTCAGGCTCAGCGGCACGTTCGTGGCCGCCGCGTTGTAGGCCACCGTGAGCGAGGAGTTGGCGGCCACCGGCGGCACGTCGATCACCGTGATCGCATAGGACTGCGTCGCGGTGTAGGGGCCGGTGCCGGTGCTGCTGTCGGTCGCGGTGATGCTGAAGTTGAAGGTACCGGGCGCCGTGGGGGTGCCCGACAGCGTGCCATCGGCCATGTCGAGCGTCAGCCCGGCTGGCAGCACGCCGGCGCTCACCGCGTAGATGTAGGGCGCGGTGCCGCCCGACGCCGGCGCGATGGCGGCGCTGTACGGGCTACCGATGATGCCGTCGCCCAGGGGCGTGGCGGGCAAGGAAATCGTCGCCGCGGTGAGGGTCACGCTGTAGGACTGGCTACCCGAGTAGGGGCCGGGTGCCGTGCTGGCGTCGGTGGCCGTCACCGTGAAGCTGTAGGACCCGCCCGCCGTGGGCGTCCCCGACAAGTCGCCGGTGGCCGAGAGGCCCAGGCCCGGCGGCAGGACACCGGCGGTGACCACGAAGCTGTAGGGCGCGACGCCCCCAGAGGCCGAGAGCGTCTGGCTGTAGGGCTGGCCCACCGGCCCGCCGGGCAGGCTGGCGGGGCTGACCGTCACCGGCACGTCGTCATTGGTGATCGTGCCCACGCCCTGGTTGTCG
>JAYRTA010000182.1:0-4899 GCA_041919875.1 Arenimonas sp. | reverse complement strand
ACTTGCCGAGCAGGCGGACGGGCTGGTCGCCCTTGCCGATCAGGATGTCGCTCATCGCGGGGCCGGTTCCATGGTGGGAGTGGGGTGATTCTAGCGCCGGCCAGCGCCTGTCGGCGCTTGCCCCGGCCGCGCGCGGGCCGCTAGGCTGCGCGCCTCGCGTCCGGAGCCCGCCGAATGAATCCCGCCCGTCTGCTGGCCGTCGTGGCCATCCTCCTCCTGCTCGCCGCCCCGTCGGCCGAGGCCCGCCGTGCCAACGCCCGGGTGGAGGCGCTGTACGCGGAGCTCGACCAGGCCAACGTCGCCTGGCGGACCGGGCTGGAGCAGTTGCGGGCCGGCGACGCCGATGCCGGACGGGAGGCGATGCGCAAGGCCTCGGCGGCGCTCCAGGAGGCCTCGCGCCGCTGCCAGGCCACGCGTGGCTGCGACGTCGAGCGTTTCATCGCCGCCTACGATGCGCTCCTGCAGCACGGCGCCTCGCAGGCTGCAGGCGGTGACGAGGGCTTCGGTGCCGCGCCCGTTCCGGCGGCGCCGGAGGGGCAGGGTGGCGTGCTGGCGACCCTGCCGGCATCGGCCAAGGCCGTAGCCCTGCTCAATGGCCGCGACCTGCGCGAGATGATCGAACTCAACGAGCCGGTGCAGGCCGCGCTGGCCGAATGGCTGACCTGGATGCGGCCCCAGTTGATTGCCAGTTGGGAGAACTACCAGTACATGCGCTTCCTGATGTGGCCCGAGTACGAGCGCGCCGGCCTGCCGGAGGCGCTGCTGTTCGGCATCCTTGCCAAGGAGTCCAACGGCCGGGTGCATGCGGTCTCGCGCGCCGGTGCCGCCGGGCCGATGCAGTTCATGCCCGCCACCGGCGCCCGTTTCGGGCTCGGCCTGCGTGATGGCTTCGATACTCGCTACGACCCCCAGCTGGCCGCGCGGGCCAGCGTGCTTTACTTCAACGAGCGGTTCTCCGAGCTGGGCAACGAGCTGGAGTTCGCCGTCGCCGCGTACAACGGCGGAGAAGGGCGCGCACTGCGCCTCAAGCGCGCGGCCGGCGACAAGCCGTTCTGGGATCCCGCGGTGTACGGCCAACTGCCGCCGGAAACGCGCGACTACGTGCCCTACGTGCTGGCCGCGGCGTGGCTGTTCCTGCACCCGGAGGAGTACGGCCTGGAGTTCCCGAAGATCGAGGGCGCGGCGACCGTGATCCGCCTGGACAAGCCCGCGTCGATCTACCAATTGTCGATCTGCGTGGGCGGCCCGCGTGATGGCTACTACCGCGCACTGCGCAACCTCAATCCGCGCTACGAACCGCACGTGGTGATCCCGGCGGGCACCGAACTGCGCGTGCCGGTGGCTGTCCCGCCGGCCTATCAGGAACGCTGCGTCAGCGGTCCACGCGCCGAACAGGCCGCGCGCCTGGTCGCGGCGCGCAAGCCGGCCGAGACAGTGGCGTCGGCGCCGCTTCCGACGGCGGCGACGTCGGGCGGGCAGGTCTACCGGGTGCGGGCCGGCGATACGCTCAGCAACATCGCCCGCCGCCATCGTTGCGCCAGCGCCGCTGCATTGGCGCAGGCCAATGGTTTGCGCGCGCCCTACGTCATCCGCGCGGGGCAGACCCTTCGCCTTGGCGGTTGCCGGGGTTGATCGGCCCGCCGGGCGCGGGCCACGGGCAGTCCGCCGCCGGTGTCAGGACAATGAATCCCAGCCCGGCGAGGGCGCGAAGCGGGCGCCGTAGCGCGCCTGCAGCGCCTGCAGCCGTGCCTTGAGCACCTCGGCGCCGACGGCGCGGATATGGGCGATCGGGCCGCCCCGGAATGGCGCGAAGCCGGTGCCGAAGATGACGCCGGCATCCAGCAGGTCCGCGTCGGCGACCACGCGCGCGTGCAGGCAGTCCACCGCCTCGTTGAGCAGGGGCAGCACGAGCCTGTCTTCCAGGTCATCGGGCACGCGGTAGTCCTTGGGCACGACGGGCTTGACCGGTTTGCCGTTCTCCCAGCGGTACAGGCCCTGGCCGTCCTTCTTGCCGCGCTTGCCGTCCTCGACCCGGAGGGCTTCGGGCAGCGGCTGGCCCTTGAACTCGGCCATGATGCGCCCGACCGACGCGGCCACGTCCAGGCCCACGGTGTCCACCAGTTCGATCGGCCCCATCGGCATGCCGAACTTCAGCGCCGCCTTGTCGATCACCGGGCCCGGGATGCCTTCGGCGAAGCACAGGATGGCCTCCTGCATGTAGGGCGCCAGGATGCGGTTGACCAGGAAGCCCGGCGTGCCGGCCACCGGCACCGGCAGCTTGTCGATGGCCTTGCAGAAAGCGGCCAGGCGGCGCTCGGTCTCCGGGGCCATGCCGTCGTGGCGCACGATTTCGACCAGGGGCATCAGCGCCACCGGGTTGAAGTAGTGCAGGCCGGCGAAGCGCGCCGGGTCCTTGCGCCCTTCGCGCAGCTTCTCGAGGGCGATGGACGAGGTGTTGGACACCAGCAGGGCGCCGGGCTTGAGCGTCTGCTCCACCTTTTCGAACAGGGCCTGCTTGGCCTCGAGGTTCTCGAAGATGGCCTCGATCACGAGGTCGGCGTCGGCGACGCCGGTGCCCTCGACGTCGGCCCGCAGGCGCGCGGCGGTGTCGGCGCGCCGGGCCGGGTCCTTGACCTTCTTCCCGAACAGCGCGGCGGCGCGGTCGAGCGCAGGCTGGATGTACTTCATCTCCCGGTCCTGCAGCGTGACTTCGAAGCCGCGCAGCGCGCACCAGGCGGCGATGTCGCCGCCCATGACGCCGGCGCCGACCACGTGCACCTTGCGGATGTCGTGCGCCTTGCCGCCCAGGCCCTTGAGCCGATCCATCAGGAAGAACACGCGCACCAGCTGGTAGGCGGTCGGCGTGCCGGCCAGCTTCACCACCGATTTCGCCTCCGCCTTCAGGGCGGCATGCACCGGCAGGCCGCCGCTGCGGCGCCAGGTCTCGATGAGGGCGAAGGGCGCGGGGTAGTGCTCCTTGCGCGCCTTGCGCGCGACCTGCTTGGCCATCTGCGGCGCCAGCACCGCGCGGGCCAGGCCGGTGTTGGTGGCCCAGGCGAGGAAACGCTGCCTGAACGGTCGGGTCGTGCCGCGCAGGGCGAGCTTGCAGGCCTCGTCCAGCAGGTGCTCGGCGGGCACGACCTTGTCCACCAGGCCCATCGCCCGCGCCGCGGAGGCCGACAACGAACGGCCCGTCAGCATCAGGTCCATGGCCGCCGGCGCGCCCAGCAGCCGCGGCGCACGCACGCTGCCGCCCCAGCCGGGATAGATGCCCAGCTTCACTTCCGGCAGGCCGATCCGGGTCTTTTCGTCGCTGCTGGCGATGCGGTAGCGGCAGGCCAGGGACAGTTCGGTGCCCCCGCCCATGCAATGGCCGTGGATGGCGGCCACCGTCGGACAGCGCAGTTCCGCCAGGCGCTGGAAGACGAGCTGGCCGTGGCGGATCCAGTCTTCGGTCTGGCCCTTGGCCGCGATGTCGCCGAAGCCCTTGATGTCGGCGCCGGGGATGAAGCCGGCGGCCTTGCCGGAAATGACCACGACGCCCTTGGGCGATTCCAGGGCGATGCGCTCGAGCATCGCGTCGAGCTCGTCGAGCACGGTGCGGGACAGGGCGTTCACGCCCTGGTCGGCGCGGTCCAGGGTCAGCACCAGCACGCCGTCCGGGCGGGCCTGGGGGCGCCAGTGCTGGAGGCGAAGTCCGTCGAACATGGCGGGCTCCATACGATGGGGTAGGGAAGGAAGGCCGTATCATCCCGGCCGAGCCCCGGGGGGTCAACGCCGGGCCGCGACGCGGCCGGGGAACTTTCTCCGGCGGGCGATGTCGACTAGGCGGCCCGGACGGTCGCAGGAGCAGCGGCCCGGATGGGCGAAGACACCATGGACCTGGCCCTCGTCAAACGCGTGCAGTCGGGCGACAACACGGCCTTCGACCTGCTGGTGCGCAAGTACCAGCACCGGATCGGGGCGGTCGTCGGCCGCTACATCTCGGACCATGCCGAATGCCAGGACGTCGTCCAGGACGCCTTCATCCGCGCCTACCGCGCGCTGCCGGCGTTCCGGGGCGAGGCCCAGTTCTACACCTGGCTCTACCGGATCGCCGTGAACACCGCCAAGAACCATCTCGTCGCCCAGAAGCGCCGCCCGCCGACCGCCGACATCGGTGCCGAGGAGGCCGAGCATTTCGCCGGCGCCGGGCGCCTGCACGACCACGACACGCCCGAACACCAGCTGCTGCGCCAGGAGATCGAGCAGGTCGTCACCGAGACGGTGGCCCAGCTGCCGGAGGAACTGCGCCAGGCCATCACGCTGCGCGAGGTCGACGGCCTGAGCTACGAGGACATCGCCCTGCGCATGCAGTGCCCGGTGGGTACCGTGCGTTCGCGCATCTTCCGCGCCCGCGAGGCCATCGACGTCCGCCTGCGCCCCCTGATGGACCACGAGCGGGTGCGGCCATGAACCCTGTCGATCCCGGCCTGGACCAGACCCTGCGCGAACAGCTCAGCGCCTGGATGGACGGCGAGCTGCCGGACGAGCAGGCGCGTTTCCTCGAGCGCCGGCTGGAACATGATCCGCAGTTGCGGGCCACCTGGGAGCGATGGCTGTATGCCGCCTCCTGCCTGCGCGAGCCGGCCGCGGCGCCGCGCATCGACGTGAGTGCGGGCGTGGCCGCCGCATTGGCCAACCGCGCGGCCCGGCCCCGACCGGTCGCGGCCTGGGCCCTGGCCGCCGCCGCGGTCCTGGCCCTGGCGGTGCTGCTGCCTGCGGTCTGGACCGGGGCCCCGAGCGCACCGGGAGCGCCACTCCCCGCCGCGTCGGCCCAGGCGGTGGCGGCGGAGACGCGGCCGGCTGCCCCGCTCGTGCTGTACACGCCTGCCCCGGCGAGCCCGGTGCCGCCGGCCG
>JAYRTA010000181.1:0-4930 GCA_041919875.1 Arenimonas sp. | reverse complement strand
TGGTCGCTGCAGGCGCGCGCGGACGGCGGCTATACCGTGCACAACCGCCGCCGCGACGGCAGCGTCGAGGAATTCCCCGACCCGATCTTCCACGGCGGCCCGGGCACCACGCTGGAGATGCGCCTGTTCGCGCGCGAAGCGCTGCTGGCCGACCTGCGCGCGGCCGGCTTCCAGGACGTGCGCGTGGCCGACGAGGAGGTGCCGGAATTCGGCATCCGCTGGCTGCTGCCCTGGTCGCTGCCGGTGGTGGCGCGGGCCTGAACCCTCAGGCCGTCGGCGCGCGCCGGTGCGCCAGCACCTTGTGCAGGGGCCGGCGCGGGATGGCGGCGATGTCGTGGCCCAGGAAGGCCAGCAGGAACTGCAGGCCGCTCACCACCGCGACCGTGGCGATCATGATGGTGCCCACCGGCGTGGCCTGCCCGGCCTGGGCCGAGTGCCACCAGTGCCAGGCGCCGAAGCCGGTGCCGAAGCCGAGCAGGCCCGCCGCGGCCAGCAGCTCCAGCGAGGCCAGGTTGAGGTCGCGCAGGAAATAGCTGTAGCCGATGCGCCGCACCAGGTTGCGGGCGTGCTTGAAGGCGAACTCGCCGACCACGCGCGAGACCCGCAGGTGGCTGGTCTCGTCGCCGTAGCGCGCGTCCATGGGCACGTCCAGCACCACCGCCCGCTGGACGTTGAGGTGGAACAGCAGGTCGCTTTCGAAGAAGTAGCGATGGCTGATGCCCGCCGCGGGCAGGCGCGCGGCCACGTCGGCATGCAGCGCGGTGTAGCCGTTGGTCGGGTCGAACAGGTCCCAGTAGCCGCTGCTGGCCTTGGCCATGAAGCTCAGGCCGAGGTTGCCGATGCGCCGCAGCCAGGGCATGCGGTGGATCTGCGAGAGCTCCCAGAAGCGGTTGCCCTTGGTGTAGTCGGCTTCGCCGGCCAGGATCGGCGCGACGAAGGCCGGCACCAGGGCCGGGTCCATCTGGCCGTCGCCATCGAGCTTGACGATCACCCGTGCGCCGTCGGCGACGGCCTGGGTGTAGCCGGTGAGCACGGCGCCGCCGACGCCGCGGTTCACCGCATGCCGCAGGACGCGCACGCGCGGGTCGTGCACGTTCGCCTCGACGTGGTCGCCGCTGCCGTTCGGGCAGGCGTCGTCCACGCAGTAGATGCGTTCGACCTCCGGCCCGATCTCCGACAGCAGCGGCAGGATGTGCCGGGTGACGCGGTAGCAGGGAATGACGACGGCGATGCCGCTGCCGGAGTGCAGGGCCGAAGGCGGGGAGGCGGCGGGGTCCATGCGGGCTCAGGGCTCCGGTTGCAGGCGGGCCCACGGGCGCGGGCAGCCGGGCACGACGCCCGGGCAGGACGCGCCCAGCTTGCGCAGCACGGGACTGCGGTCGCCCAGCAGGTCCCGGCGCAGGTCGGCGCGCGCTTCGAGGGGGGTGATCCGCATGTCCGGCGCTGGCGGTGCCGGCCGGACCTCGACTTCCAGGCGCCGCCAGCGCGGCGATGCGTGCACCGCGACGCGCGAGCGGGCGCGGCCCGGGGCTTCGCAGCGGGCCCAGGTCCAGCGGCTGACCGGCGCGGCGCCGTCGTCGCCCACGACGGTCCAGCCCAGGGACACCGGCTGGCCCGGCTGGTCGCAGCCGACCTCGATCCAGGCGCTGCCGGTGACCGCGGTGGTGGCGGTCGGCTCGATGCGGGCGCGCACGACGCCGTCTTCCGCGCGCAGGTCCATCGGCCGGTCCAGCGCCAGGCGATAGAGCAGGCTGGTGTCGGATTCGGCCACGACCTCGGACGGGACGGAGTCGATCAGCGCGCGCAGGCCCGGGTTGTCCTCGTTGCGGGTGACCACCAGGTGGTTGGCGCCGCTGGCCTGCAGGGCCTCGCGCCAGGCACCGGCGTCGGTGTAGCCGTTGCCGAAGTTGAAGATCGAGGACAGCTCGGCGTCGTACCAGGCCACGGTGTGTACGCGGCCCGGCACGCTGGCGACGTAGGCGCGGTTGCGGTCGGTGTACAGCAGGCGATCGCCCGGGGCGGCATCGCGCGCGAAGCGCCGCGCGAGCGCCTCTTCCGGCGCATACCGCGCCTCCACCGCCGCATGCCCGCCGGTGAGTGCCCGGTACAGCAGGCGCTCGCCCATGATCCAGCCGGAGGTGGGCATCGAGAACAGCTGCAGCACCACCAGGGCGGCGCCGGCCCAGGCCGATGCGCGCGGCGCCGCATGCCACATCGCGGCGAACAGGGCCGGCACCAGCAGCACCAGGCTGGGCATCGCGTAACGGGCGTACTGCACCTGCGAGAACACCAGCAGGAAACCGGCCAGCGCGAGCAGCAGGGCCGGGCGCAGGCGGGCATCGCGCAGGGCCAGCGGCAACGCGCCGGCGAACACCAGCCAGGTCGCGCCCAGGGTGCCGGCGTAGGCGGTCATGTAGCGGTCGGTGTCGAACACCAGGTCCCAGGGAAGCGACGGACCCCAGGGCAGTTGCCAGGCCCCGTCTTGCCAGTTGCGCTGGACGAAGTAGGGCGACTCGAACAGGCCGTTGAACAGCGGCAGCACCGGATTGCCCGCCAGCACCGTCGCCCAGAAATAACTCGAGCCGGCCACGAAGGCGCCCAGGCCCACGGCGATGGCCCAGGTGCGCGCCGGCGGCAGGGCCCCGCGCAGGCGCCAGGCCATCCAGGCCGCCAGCGGCAGGGCCAGCAAGCCGTTGCTGGCCTTGCAGCCGAGCAGGAAGCCGGCCAGGCCGGCCGTGGCGACCAGGGCGCCGGGCTGGGCCGGAAGCCGCGAGACCGCGAGATACAAGGCCGCCAGGATCGCCGGCGAGGCCGACTCCACCTGCAGGAAGCCGCTGAGCTGGGCGACCATCGGGATCGAAGTGAACAGGGCGGCGGCCAGCCAGGACGGCCCCGCGGGCAGGCCCATCTCGCGGCCGATGCGCGCGCACAGCAGGCCGGCGGCCAGCAGCCAGAAGATGTTCAGGCCCGCCGTCACGGGTTCCTCGCCGGCGATGAGCCAGGCGATGCCGTGCAGCAGGTCCAGGCTCCAGGGCGCCATCACCCAGGCCTGGCTGGCGGCGTCGAGCCGGCTGTAGCCATGGGCCAGCAGCTCGCGCGGGATCATCAGGTGGTAGGACAGGTCGTCGGCGCCGACGCGCGGCATCAGGGCCGGCAACAGGGACAGCAGCGCGACCACCGCGAACAGCCACAGGCCCGCGCCGCCGCCGTGCAGGTCGGCGTGCAGCTCCCGGCGCAGCGCGCGCCACAGGTCGCGCAGGGCCTGCCTGCGCCAGGCGACGCCGGCCGCCACCAGCGCGATCCAGGCCAGGCTGGAATGCACGGGGAACGGCAGCAGCCAGCCGGCCAGCGCCGCCACCGCCCCCAGGCCGGCGACCAGGCGCACCAGCACCGGCAGCCCGGCGGCGGGCAACAGGGTCGCGGCGACCGCGCCCGCCGCCAGCACCGCGAGCGGGCCGAGGATTTCCTGCAGTCCGCCGGCAAGCACCCACAGGATGCCCAGCGCGAGCGCGAAACCGCGGACCGGGTCGAACCGGCCGGTGACGCGCGAGAGCAGGGCCAGCGCGGGCCAGGCCAGCAGGAAGGCCCAGAAGGTGTCGCGGGCGGCGGCGCGGACAGGCGTCCACGGGGCGCCGTGCAGGGCCAGGCCGATGAGGTAGGCAAGCACGCCGAGGGCGAGCAGCAGCGGTCCGGCCAGTCGATTCAGGGAGGAAACGGGCATCCGTGCGGTCCGGGTGGCCGGGCCGCGCGAGTCTAGCATCCGGGCCCTGGGGCGTCCCCCGGACGCGTGCATCGGCTAGCATCCGCTGCGACGCGCCCCTTGGCGCCGGACCGGGATGCCTGGATGTCGCGCTTGCTGTCGGTGGTGATGCCTGCATACAACGAGGGCGAGGCGATCGGCCACGCGCTGGCGGCGCTCGAGCCGGTGCTGGCCTCGCTGCCGGTGCGCACCGAGGTCGTGGTGGTCAACGACGGCAGCCGCGACGATACCCTGGCGCAGGCGCGCGCCTTCCGCAGCCAGGTGTTCGAACTGGTGGTCGTGGACCTGTCGCGCAACTTCGGCAAGGAGGCCGCGGTGAGCGCCGGGCTGGCGCAGGCCCGCGGCGACGCCGTGATCCCGATCGACGCCGACCTGCAGGACCCGCCGGCGCTGATCCCGCGGATGGTCGAGCGCTGGCTCGCCGGGGCCGAGGTGGTGCTGGGCCGGCGCGCCGACCGCAGCCGCGACACCTGGCTCAAGCGCAATACCGCGCGCGGCTTCTACCGCGTCATGAGCCGGGTCTCGGACGTGCCCATCCCCGAGGACGTCGGCGATTTCCGGCTGATGGACCGGGCGGTGGTGGACGTGGTCAAGGCGCTGCCCGAGAACCGGCGCTTCATGAAGGGCCTGTTCGCCTGGGCCGGTTTCCGCACCGAGGTGATCGACTACGAGCGGCCCGAGCGGGTCGCCGGCGACACCAAGTTCCGGGCGCTGTCGATGATCAACCACGCCGTCGAGGGCATCACCTCGTTCTCCACCGTGCCGCTGCGGCTGGCGACGCTGCTGGGCGCCCTGGTGGCGATGGCGTCCTTCGTCTACGGCCTGTTCATCATCGGCTACACGCTGTGGCGCGGCACCGGCGTGCCCGGTTATGCCTCGCTGATGTCGGTGCTGCTGTTCGTCTCGGGCGTGCAGCTGATGGCCCTGGGCGTGGTGGGCGAATACGTCGGCCGCACCTACATCGAGGCCAAGCGGCGCCCGGCCTTCGTGGTGCGCGAAGTCTGGCGCGGCGGCGGCCCCGAGCCCGACCGGCCGCGCCCGGAGGCGTGATCCACCGGCCGAAGGTACGATCCCGCGGCGGCGGTGCGCTGGCTACAATGCCCCGGTCCCGATGCAGAGGTTCCCCATGAGTCCGACGTCTCCCGCCGGTGCCCGGCATCCCAAGGTGTT
>JAYRTA010000180.1:0-4956 GCA_041919875.1 Arenimonas sp. | reverse complement strand
GCATGGCCTACCACCTGCTCGAGCGCGACCGCGAGGGCGGCCTGCGCCTGGCCGCGGCCCTGGCCGAGGCCGTCGAGCACGTCGGCCATTGCGACACCTGCCGCGACTTCAGCGAGACGCCCACCTGCGCCACCTGCGCCAGCGGTGCGCGCGAGCGCAGCCTGCTGTGCGCGATCGAATCACCCGCCGACCGGCTGGCGATCGAAACCGCCACCGGTTACCGCGGCCTCTATTTCGTGCTGCAGGGCCGGCTCTCGCCGCTGGACGGCATCGGCCCGCGCGAGCTCGGGCTGGACCGGCTGGCCACGCGCCTGGCGGCGGGCGAGGTGAAGGAGCTGATCATCGCCACCAATCCGACCGTCGAAGGCGAGGCGACCGCGCACTACCTGGCGCAGCTGGCGCGCCAGGCCGGCGTGCTGCCCAGCCGGCTCGCGCACGGCGTGCCGCTGGGCGGCGAACTGGAATACGTCGACCGCGGCACCCTGGCGCATGCCTTCGGCTCGCGCACCGAAATCCCGACCTGAGGAGGTCTTCCGTGGCCACCATCTTCGACAAGATCATCGCGCGCGAGATCCCGGCCGACATCGTCTTCGAGGACGAGCACGTGCTGGCCTTCCGCGACATCAATCCGCAGGCGCCGGTGCACGTGCTGTTCATCCCCAAGCGCCCGGTCGCCACGCTCAACGACCTGCAGCCGGGCGACGAGGCCGTCGTGGGCCGGCTGGCGATGGCCGCGGCGGCCTGGGCCAAGCGCCAGGGCTTCGCCGACGACGGCTACCGCATCGTGATGAACTGCAACCGGGACGGCGGCCAGACCGTCTTCCACATCCACCTGCACCTGCTGGCCGGGCGCGCCCTGCACTGGCCGCCCGGCTGAGGCGGGTTCACCACCACCAGGCGGGATAGCGCTCCACGACCACGTCCACGTCCTTGCGCACCGGCCACAGGTAGACGACGTCGGCCGACAGGCGCGGGTAGCGGTAGTCGTACTCGCCGACCTTGCGGGTTTCGTAGCCCTCGATCGTGCCCACCAGGGTGATCTCGCGGCCGGGCTGGAATACTTCCGGGTCGTAGAAGCCGGCGCGGCAGGCGATGAAGCGGCCCGCGCTCTCGTCCCGCTCCAGCGGGCGGCCGGTGCTGCCCAGCGGCCGCGAGACGACTTCGAAACAGCTGCGGTCGGCCTGCGGCTCCACCTGCACGATGCGGCCGCCCCAGCGCACGCGGTCGCCGGTGCCGCCATCGCGCACGGCATCGGCCGGCTGGGCGCCGGCGAAGCTGCCCTGCAGGGGCGCGGGCGTGGTGTTGCAGCCGGCCAGCAGGCCGGCGGACACGAGCGGGATCAGGAGGAGGCGGCGCATCGGGACTCTCCGGTGTCTGCGG
Organism: Arenimonas sp.; assembly: GCA_041919875.1. Taxonomy (GTDB): domain Bacteria; phylum Pseudomonadota; class Gammaproteobacteria; order Xanthomonadales; family Xanthomonadaceae; genus Arenimonas. The sequence goes on along the minus strand of JAYRTA010000180.1, from coordinate 3,576 downwards.
GTTTCAGCGGGACGGGCCCCGCGGCCGGAAGGCCAGCAGGTCGGCGATCAGGGCCTGCCGGTCCGCGGCCGCGGACTCCGGCGGAGCGTAGCGCTGGGCGGCAACCGGGCGGCTGCGCGATAGTCCCCGGCGGGGGGCGGCGGCGCGCCCCCGGCCCGCCCGCCCCCCGAAGGCGATCGCCGGTTCCCAGGGCGCGCGCACCACGCCGGCCCGGGCCAGCCGCCGGGTGAACCGGCGCCAGGCCGACAGCACCGGGTCCCGCGGCCCGCGCTGGCCCCGCAGCATCCACCACAGGGTCAGCGCCACCGCCAGGGCGGCGCCGACGGCGAAAGCCAGCACCAGTTGCCGCCCGCTCGCCTGGTCGATGCCCAGCGGGCGCAGCAGGCTCGCCTGGCGCACGGCATTGAAGCCCAGGACCATTTCGTTCCAGCCGCGGCGCACCCAGTCGGCGATGTCGCGCACCGGCGTGAGCGCCTCGGGTAGCAGCGATTGCCGCCGGGCCAGGTCTTCGACCGTATCGAGCACGCGCTCGGGCGCCACGGCGGCGGTCGGATCGACGCGCAGCCAGCCGCGGCCCTCGATCCAGACCTCGTTCCAGGCGTGCGCATCCATGTTGCGCACCTGCCAGTACTGGCCGAAGGGATTGCGCACGCCGCCGGCATAGCCCAGCACCACGCGGGTCGGGATGCCGGCCGAGCGCATCAGCACCGCGAAGGCCGAGCTGTAGTGCTGGCAGAAGCCGACCTGGTGTTCGAACAGGAATTCGTCCACGCCGTTGCGGCCGGTCGGGGGCACGGTGAGGCTGTAGCTGAATTCGCCGGCGATCCAGTCCAGGGCGCGCTGCACCAGCGCCGCGTCGTCGGCGCCCAGGTCCGCGCGCCACTGCGCCGCCAGCGCCCGCGTGCGCGGATTGAGTTCCGGCGGCAGGCGCAGCGCCTCGCGCCGCTCCCAGGGCGCCAGGGGCCGCACGATGCGGGTGCCGGGGCGGGACACGGCCCGGTAGTCGAGCAGGCGGGTCACCGGCGAAGACGCCAGCACCGTGCCGTCGGCCTGCAGCACGCCGTCCTCGGGCGCCGCGGTCGGCAGGTCGAGCGTCACCAGGTACTCGCGATCCGTGGGCTCGAGCGTGATCCGGTAGCCCACCGCGGGCGCCGGGCCGGCGAGCGCCGGAACCTCGTCGCGCGGCGGCGTGCCGCGGAACCAGCTGCGGCCATCGAAGCGCACCAGGACCTGGGCGCGCCAGTAGAGCTGGTCGCGGGCCGGCATCGGCCCGTCGAACTGGACACGCATCGCCGGGGCGTCGTCGGCGAACAGGTCCACCCAGCGGTCGGGCGTCATCTCCTCGCCGATGCCCGGGCGCTGCAGCGCGTTTTCGGGCATGCCCCAGAGCGGGCTGCCCAGGCGCGGGAACAGCCAGAAGCCGGCCGCCGCCAGCGGCAGCACCAGCGCGATCCGGGTGGCGCCCGCGCGCAGCCGGCGCCGCGGCCGCGCTTCCGGCAGCCCGCCACCGCCCTGCAGTTCCGCCAGCATCGCCAGCACCGACAGCAGGGCCAGCACGCCCGGGATCGCCATCGCCAGCACCAGCGGCCCCTGGTCCTGCAGGAAGGCGGCGAAGGGGCCGAACAGCGAGAAGCCCAGCAACGAGAGCGCGTCGCGCGGCGTGTGCACCTCGAGCATCTTCAGCGCCAGCATGGCCGCCAACAGCGCGCAGCCGGTGTCGCGGCCCACGCCGAAGCCATGCGTGCCGAAGACCAGGCCGGCGGCCATCGCCAACAGCACCGTGCGCAGCCAGGCCGGCAGCGGGCGGCGCGCCAGGAAGGCCATCGCCGCCAAGCCGGCCAGCGCCAGCGCCAGGCCCGCGGGCAGGGTCACCAGCAGCGGCAGCAGGCAGGCCGAGCCCGCGGCCAGGGCCCACAGGCGCAGGCTGGCCGGCAGCGACGGGGCGGACGGATCAGCCATGCGGCATCAGCGCCAGCGCGCGCTGGCAGGCGTGGCGATGGTCCGGGCCGCGGCCGGGGCCGATCACCTGGCCGGGCAGGCGCAGGCGGTAGCGGCTGCCTTCGCGCTCGGCTTCGTTCACCCAGCGCGCCAGGCGCCGGATGCGGGCCTCGTGCGGCAGCGCGCCAAGCTGGAACCAGTCGAGTTCCAGTTCGCGCCGGGCGCTGGCTTCGTATTCGCGCACGAGCAGGCGCTCGTTGCGCGCGGAAGCTTTCCAGGCCACCTGGCGCAGCGGATCGCCGGGCCGGTACTCGCGCAGGTGGTGGGGCTGCTCGCCCTGGGGCCGGTGGCGCCGGCTCGCGCCTTCGCCGCCCAGTTGCGGCAGGGGCACCGGCTCCGCTTCCGGCGTGGCATACACGAGCAGGCGGACGTCGGGCAGCAGCCAGCTCCAGGCGCGCGCCAGGCCCAGCGGTCGCAGCGTCGAGAGCCGCAGGCGCCCGGGCGAAAGCCAGCCGCGGCGCTCGGTCGGCAGCGCCAGCACCACCTCGGTGCGCTCGCCGGCGCGCCCGGCGAAGGCGGCGTGGGCCTCGCCGGCGCGCAGCTCCAGGCCCGGGCGGTCGTGCCGGCCGGCGGCCTCCAGGGCCAGCCTCAGGCGCAGCGGCTGGCCGGCGGGCACGGGTTCGGCATGGATGGCGTGCACGCGCAGGCCCGACAGCAGCAGGTGCGACTGCACCAGGCTGTTGTGCGCCACCGCCACCATCACGAAGGCCAGCATCAGGGCCGGGTTGTTGTTGTAGTTCAGGCCGCCGAGCACCATCGCGCCCAGCATCAGGGCCATGAAGGCGCCAAAGCCGGTCGGCAGGATGTAGACCCGGCGTCGGTCGAGCCGCACCGGCAGCGCCTCGGGCGCCTGCGGGCGCACCAGCGGCAACCGCGCAAGGCGGTTGCTCAGGCGTTCGACCAGGTCGGGCGCCGGCGCCGACATGGCCTTCAGTCCACCGCCACCGTCCGCAGGATGCGGGCCGCGAGCGCGTCGCGCGTCTCGGCCTCCGACTCCGGCACCAGCCGGTGCGCGGCGACGTGCGGGAACAGCGCCTGCACGTCTTCCGGCAGCGCGTGGTCGCGGCCCTGCAGCAGGGCCAGGGCGCGGGCGCCGTGCAGCAGGCCGAGGCCGGCGCGCGGCGACAGGCCCACCTGCACGCCCGGGTGACGGCGGCTTTCCTGGAGCAGGGCCTGGACGTAGGCCACCAGGGCCTCGCTGGCGTGCACGCGGGCCACGGCGGCGCGCAGGGCCAGCACCTCGTCCGAGGACAGGCGCGGCATCGTCTGCGCGATCAGGTCGCGGCGGTCGGCGCCGGCGAGCATCTCGCGCTCGGCGTCCGGGTCGGGGTAGCCCAGGTGCAGGCGCAGCAGGAAGCGGTCCATCTGGGAATCGGGCAGCGGGAAGGTGCCGGCCAGGTCCACCGGGTTCTGGGTGGCGATGACGAAGAAAGGCTGGGGCAGGGCGTGCGTGACCCCGTCCACGGTCACCTGGTGTTCGGCCATCGCCTCGAGCAGGGCGCTCTGCGTGCGCGGCGGCGCGCGGTTGATTTCGTCGGCCAGCAGCAGGTGGGTGAACACCGGCCCGGGATGGAAGCG
>JAYRTA010000179.1:0-4956 GCA_041919875.1 Arenimonas sp. | reverse complement strand
CACCTCGGGCATCGGTGGCCGCTTCCCCGCGGGCTTCCCGGTCGGCGTGGTCGAGGCGCTGCGGCCCGACGACACCCGCCTGTTCGTGGTCGCCGAGGCGCGGCCCGCGGCACGCCTGGACCGTGGGGTGGAAGTCCTGCTGGTGTCGAACACGCTCGAGGGCGTGGATGACGGTCCCCCGGTACCGGCGCCGCCGGCTGACGCGGCCGAGGGCGGCGTGGCGGCGCCCGCATCGCCCGGGGCCGGCACCACCGACGCACCCGTGGCCAACTCCCAGCCCACCCGCGCCGAGGGTCGCCGATGAAGCACGGCGTTTCCGGCGGCGTGCTGTACGGCAGCCTGTTCCTGGGCCTGCTGGCGCTGGTCGTGCCGCTGCCCGCGGGCGTGGACGCCTTGCGTCCCTACCTGCTTGCGATGCTGCTGGCGTACTGGCTGCTGGAGGCGCCCGACCGCGTCGGCCTCGGCACCGCCTTCGTCGCGGGCCTGCTGGCCGACCTCGTCGCCGGCACCCTGCTGGGCGAACAGGCGCTTCGATTGGTGGTGCTGGCCTTCCTGGTCCAGCGCTTCCGGGCGCGCCTGCGCTTCTTCCCGCTCTGGCAGCAGGCGCTGGCGGTGGCGGCGCTGTTGCTCAACGATCGCCTGGTGGTGCTGGCCGTGCACCTGGCCGCGGGCCTGCCGATGCCGGCATGGGCGACGTGGCTGTCGCCGCTGCTGGGCTTCGCGCTGTGGCCCTGGCTGTTCCTGCTGCTCGACGAGCTGCGCCTGCGCCAGCGCGAACGCGCGGGCTGATCGGTGCGTCCGGTCCGACGCCAGCGCCTGAAGAACCAGCTCGCGGAGGCCGAGCAGTTCCGGCGCCGCGCCCTGCTGGGCGTGCTGGGCATCGGCCTGGCGATGCTGGGCCTGGCCGCGGGGTATTTCCGCCTGCAGGTGCTGCAGCACGAGGAATACCAGCTGCGCTCGGAGGCCAACCGGATCAAGCCACGACCGATCGTGCCCGCGCGCGGCCTGATCTACGACCGCAACGGTCGCCTGCTGGCCGACAACGTGCCGGCCTATCGGCTCGAGATCGTGCCCGAGCAGGTCAAGGATCTCGAGGGCACGCTGGCCGCGCTGGCCGAACGGATCGCCCTGTCGCCCGAAGAAATCGAGCGATTCCGCGACACCCGCCGGGTGACGCGGGCGTTCCGGCCGATCCCGCTCAAGCTGCGCCTGAGCGAGGCCGAACTGGCCCGCCTGGCGGTGGACCGCCACCGCTTCCCGGGCGTCGAAGTGGTGCCCTACCTGACCCGCCGCTATCCCTACGGCGACCTGTTCTCGCACGTCATCGGCTACGTGGGCCGGGTGGACGCGGCCGACCTCGAGGCCATGGGCGACAGCCGCAACACCGCGCTGACCCACATCGGCAAGGCCGGCATCGAGCGCTACTACGAAACCCGGCTGCGCGGCGAGATCGGCTACGAGGAAATCGAGACGAACGTCGAGGGCCGCGCCCTGGGCGTGCTGCGCCGCCACGACGCCAGGCCCGGTGCCGACCTGTGGCTGAGCGTGGATGCGCGCCTGCAGCAGGCGATGGTGGATGCCTTCCAGGGCCAGCACGGCGCCGCGGTCGCGGTGGACCCGCGCACCGGCGAGATCCTGGGCATGGTGAGCCTGCCGGGCTACGACCCCAACCTGTTCGTCAACGGCATCGGCCACGACGACTGGCAAGCGCTCCAGGGCCCGGCGCGGCCGCTGTTCAACCGCAACGTGCTCGGCGGCTTCCCGCCCGGCTCGACCATCAAGCCGTTCATGGCGCTGGCGGGCCTGGAGCTGGGCTTGCGCACGCCCCAGGACACCACGCTGTCGACCGGCGAGTTCTTCCTGCCCGGACAATCGCGCGGGTACCGCGACTGGCGCGCCGGCGGCCATGGCCACGTCAACCTGGCCGAGTCGTTGGCGCAGTCCGTGAACACCTACTACTACAAGCTCGCGGTCGAGATGGGCGTGGACCGGATGGACCGGTTCTTCGAGCGGGTCGGCTTCGGCCAGCCCACCGGCATCGACCTGTCCGGCGAGGTCAGCGGCGTGCGCCCTTCGCGGGCCTGGAAGCGGCGCACGCAGAACCAGGAGTGGTACCCGGGCGACACCGTCAACGCCGGCATCGGCCAGGGCTTCTGGGTGACCACGCCGCTGCAGCTGGCCCAGGCCACGGCGATGCTGGCCAATGGCGGCGTGCGCCACCGTCTGCACCTGCTGCAGGCCACGCAGTCGGGATTCAACGCCGCCAAGGTGCCCGAGCCGCAGCCCGAGGGCGTGCGCGTGGTGCCCGACGACGCCAACCTCGCCGCGGTGCGCGACGGCCTGGTCGCGGTGCTGCACGGGCCCACCGGCACCGCGCGTTCCACCGCGGTCGGCGCGCCCTACCTGATCGCCGGCAAGACCGGTACGGCCCAGCGCACCAGCCGCCGCGGCAGCGAATCGATCAGCCCCAACAGCCTGCCCTACCACCTGCGCCACCAGGCCTGGATGATGGCCTTCGCCCCCGCCGACAACCCGAGCATCGCGATCGCGGTGCTGGTCGAACACGGTGGCTCCGGCTCGGGCGCCGCGGCGCCGGTGGCCCGGCGCATCCTCGATGCCTGGCTGCTGCCTCCGGTCGAGGAGCCGACGCCATGAGCGCCTTCCTGCGCTGGCTGCGCGAGATGTGGCTGCGCCTGTTCGACAAGATCGACCTGCCGCTGCTGCTGGGCCTGCTGGCCCTGATGGCGATCAGCCTGGTGGTGCTGTCCAGCGCCTCGGAAGGCAATACCCGCCTGGTGGTGTCGCAGGCGGCGCGCTTCGGCGTCGGCCTGGGGGCGATGGTGCTGCTCTCGCGCCTGCTGCCGGCGCGGCTGCGCACGTGGACGCCGCTGGCCTATGCGGTCTCGCTGGTGCTGCTGGCGCTGGTGTTCGTGTTCGGCACCGGCCGCAGCGCCAACCTCTGGCTCGACCTGGGCGTGTTCTACCTCCAGCCCGGCGAGCTGCTCAAGCTGAGCGTGCCGATGATGCTGGCCTGGTTCCTGCACGCCTCCGTGCTGCCGCCGCGCTGGATCACCCTGGCGGTGTCGGCGGCGATCATCGCGCTGCCGGTGGGCATGATCATCCTGCAGCCGGACTTCGGCACCGGCGTGCTCGTGGCCGCCTCGGGCGCGTTCGCGATCTACCTGGCCGGCATCGCCTGGTGGCGCATCGGCCTGTTCGCCGGCCTCGGCCTGGCGGCGATCCCGGCGGCCTGGCCTTTCATGCTGCCGCACCAGCATGAACGCATCCGCACCTTCCTCGACCCCGAGTCCGATCCGCTCGGCGCCGGCTGGAACATCATCCAGTCCAAGATCGCCATCGGCTCGGGCGGCCTCACCGGCAAGGGCTGGGGCGAGGGCAGCCCGTCGCACCTGAACTTCCTGCCCGAGCCCACCACCGACTTCGTGTTCTCGGTGCTCAGCGAGGAATGGGGCTGGACCGGCGTGCTGACGGTGCTGGCGATCTACCTGTTCATCATCGCCCGCTGCCTGTGGATCGCGGCGCAGGCGCGCGATGGCTACTCGCGCCTGCTGGCCGGCACGCTGGCGATGACCTTCTCGGTCTACGTGCTGGTCAACGGCGGCATGGTCGCCGGCCTGTTGCCGGTGGTGGGCGTGCCCATGCCCCTGATCAGCTTCGGCGGTACCTCGGCGGTGTCCCTGCTGGCCGGCTTCGGCATCGTGATGGGGGTGCATGCGCACCGCAAATTCATGGGCAAATAGCCCCTGCCGCCGCAGCGGGGCATGGTAAATTGCCGCCATCCCCCGCCACCCGTACGGCCCATGCCCCGAATCCCGCTTCGTCCGCTCGCGATCGCCCTCCTGGCCTGGGCCGGCGCCGCCACCGCGCAGTCCGGCCCCGCGCCCGATCCCGCCCTGCGCAGCGCCTTCATCCAGGAAGCCGCCGACAAGCACGGGCTGGCGCCCGCCGAGATCGAAGCCTGGCTGGCCCGCGCCCATCACCGGCCGTCCATCGTCAACGCCATGGCCCGTCCGGCCGAGGCCGTGAAGCCCTGGAAGGACTACCGGCCGATCTTCCTGGGCGACAAGCGCATCCGCGACGGCCGGGCCTTCCTGGCCCAGCATCGCCAGGCGCTGGACAAGGTCGCCGCCGACACCGGCGTGCCGGCCGAAATCATCGTCGCCATCATCGGCGTGGAGACCAGCTACGGCAGCATCACCGGCAGCTACCCCGTGCTCGACGCGCTGTACACGCTGGGCTTCTTCTATCCGGTCAGCGGCAAGCCCGAGCAGGTCGAGCGCGAACAGCGCCGCGGCGCCTTCTTCCGCGACGAACTGGCCCAGGTGATGCACCTGGCCCGGGAAGAACAGCTCGACCTGGCCGCGCTCAAGGGCAGCTACGCCGGTGCGATGGGCTGGGGCCAGTTCATGCCGTCGAGCTACCGCGCCTACGCCCGCGACGGCGATGGCGATGGCCGCCGCGATCTGTTCGCCTCGCTGCCGGACGTCTTCGCGTCGATCGCGAATTATTTCGTCGCGCACGGCTGGCAGAAGGATGCGCCGGTGGTCGCGCGCGCGGTGGCGCAGGAAGGCGCGGTGTTCGTGCCCGATACGCCGGAAGCCAAGTTCTCGCTGGCCGAGCTGGGGGAAAAGGGATTCCGTCCCGCCGAAGCCCAGGGCCACGACCTGCCCGCCACCCTGGTCACCTTCGAGGGCGCGCAAGGCACCGAGCACTGGCTGGGCTTCAAGAACTTCTACGTGATCACCCGCTACAACCGCTCGCCGATGTATGCGATGGCCGTGTACCAGCTGTCGCAGGAAATCGCCGCCGCGCCGCAGGCCACGCCGGCGCCATGAGGGTCCCGCCGGGCCGGGCCCTTACGGCCGCGCTGCTGGCAGTGGGCCTCGCCGCCTGCGGCGGCAAGCAGACGCGCCCCTCCGCGGCCGATGCCCCCGC
>JAYRTA010000178.1:0-4972 GCA_041919875.1 Arenimonas sp. | reverse complement strand
AAGGGCTCGCACACCTGCAACCGCCCGGGCTACTTCACCACCACGGCCCACAAGGAAGCCACCGCGGTGGGCCAGCTGATGTTCGCCGGCGAACACACCTCCAGCTTCCACGAGTGGCAGGGCTTCATGGAGGGCGCGGTGCTTTCGGGCCTGCGCGCCGCCGGTGAAGTGCTGGCGCTGGCGCGTCCGAAGGTGGAGGTGGGTGCCCCGCTGCCGGTGGCACCGGTGGCCCCGGCCCTGCGCCAGCCGGCCCCGGTCGCCGGACGTACGCCGGTCCTCCGCCAGCGCTGACCGCGCCCGCCCGCGCATCGCCCCGGCATGCGCGGGCCCGGCCCCCTGCTCGTCACCAGCCCGACCCTGCGTTCGGGCAGCACGCTCGTGCAGCGCCTGCTGTGCTCGGCGCCCGACGCGATCATCTATGGCGAGGAGATCGGCAAGGACCTCGACCTGCTGCTGCAGGTCCTGGCCTCGCGGCGGATGGTCTACGCCCATTCCCGGGCCCGTCTCGAACAGGGGCTGTCGCGCGTGCTGGCCGGCGACCCGAATGACTGGCTGATCGACCTGATGCCCGACCTGGGCGCCTACGACGCCGCCCTGGTCGATGCGACCTATGCGGGCCTGTCGGCCTGTGCGGCCCACGCCGTCGCGGTCGGACGCCCCGCCTGGGGCTTCAAGTACCCGGGCTGGGCGCCGCCGCTGCTGCACATGCTCGCCCGCGACCGGCCGGGCACGCGCGCGGTGTACGTGGTGCGTCGCCTGGCCGACACCGTGCGCTCGGCCAAGGCCTGGGGCGTGCTGCCGGACGCGGCGGCGCTGCAGGCCTTCGGCGCGCAGTGGCTGGGGCACCAGCGGCAGATGCGCAGCGCGCCCTGCCCGGTGCTGCGCCTGGCCTACGAAGCGCTCGTGCCCGGCGATCCGGCACCGCTGGCCGCGCTGCAGGCCTTCGCCGGCGTGCACTCCCTGGACCCGGCGGTGCTCGGGCAGCGCATCAACAACCACGCCGCGACGATCGCCATCGGCCAGCCCGAACCGGGTTACGTGCCGCCGGCGCCGCTGGCCCCGGAAGAACAGGACTGGGTGGACCAGGTCCAGGCCCAGGCCGATGCCGAAGACGCGGCGGCCATCGGCTAGACTGCCCGGCACCCACGAGGACACGACGCATGCAGTTCATGACGCTGGAGCAGTTCGCCGGCTGCCTCAACCAGACCTTCCACGCGCGGCTCAACGACGGCGAGGTGGAGTTCGTGCTGGTGGAAGCGGCGCCGCTCGCCGGCAAGCCGCGCCACGACGCCGTGCGGGCGCCCTTCTCGCTGCTGTTCCGCAATGCGTCGGCCTTCCTGTTCCCGCAGCAGACCTACCCGATGCGGCATCCGCAGCTGGGCGAGTTCGGGCTGTTCCTGGTGCCGATCGCCCGTGATCGCGAGGGCTTCATCTACCAGGCGGTCTTCAACTAGGCGACCAATGCATGGGCAGGTGGGTGCCCTGGGTGGCATCCTCGCCGGGCACGAAGCCCAGCCGCTCGTACAGTCGCCGCGCCGCCTGGTTGTCGTGCACCACGTGCAGGCGCATGCCCCGGCCCGCGGCCCGCGCGTCCTCCTGCGACGCGCGCAGCAGGGCGGCGCCGATGCCCTGGCCGCGCCATGCCGCGAACAGGCTGATGTCCACCACCAGGTGCGCGGGTGCTTCGCGCAGCAGGTAGTAGCGGCCGACGGGCCCGTCCGGGTGTTCGATCACCATGAAGTCGGCGGCGGCGTAGTGGGCGACGTAATGCCGGTGCTGCAGCCGGAACTGGTCGTCCAGGAAGGCGCGCTTGACGCTGTCCGGCCACGGGACCGCGGCCATCTCGGCGGCGCGCGTCTGCGCATACAGATCGCGCAGCATCGGGAGATCGGAAGGCCGGGCCGGGCGCATCGACAGGCCCCGCGCGGCCAGTGCGGCGGGCAGGGCCATCGGCGGGCGCACCGGGGCGGGAAAGCCCTCCGACCCGCCCGCGGGTTCAGGGGAAGGACGGATAGATGCCCTGCAGCGCGATGCAGAAATTCAGGCCCAGGTAGGGCTGCTGGTTCTGGTGCGGCTGGCCGCCACCCTGGGACGGCGACAGCATGTTGGGCGCGAAGCTGGTGTTGGGCGCACCATTGGGCAGGAAGGCCAGGGCCTGGGTGTCGGAAGACACCGAGAGCGCATTGTTGGCGCTGGGCGAATGCGAGCGCCGGGTCTGGTCGTTCTGCGCGTACAGCACCATCGAATGGTTGTGCTGCGGGATCTGCTGCGAAGTCAGGGTGACCGTGTTCACGCCGAAGGCCTCGCCCAGCGAGCGCGGACTCAGCCCGGGCCCGTTGCCCTGCTGGACGGCGGCGCGGCCGGCGAGGTTGGGCAGCTGGAAGGTCGTCTGGCCGTTGCCGCCGTAGATCGTGCCGACCAGCGAGAACAGCGCGGTGTTCTGCGAGATCGGCAGCGTGGCGCCGTTGCAGAATGCCCAGCCCCGGGGGTTGAAGTTGAAGCCGAAGGTCTGGATCTGGCCGATGAAGGGTGCGGTCATGGTCGTGCTCCGGTGGCGGCTCAGCTCTGGCTCGGGAAGATGCCGAAGACGGCGATGCAGAACTGCACCGTCAGCGTGGGCATGCAGTTTTCGTGCGGCTGCGAGCCGCCCGCCAGCGAGACAGCCGAGGAAGCTAGGCTGAAGGGCGCTGCGCCGGTGAGGTCGGTGACGTACATCGTCTGGCCCGAGACCGCGCCCGGGATCACGGCGGTGCCGGGCGTACCGGTGCTGGCCGCGGCCGTCGTCGCCACCGCGGTGTGGGTGTGGGCCGGCATCTGCGTCGGCAGCACGGTCACGGTTTCGGTGCCGGCGCGCTGGCCGATCACGTAATTGCTCAAGTTGGGGCCCGTGCCCTGGTGGATCGGCACGCGCCCGCGCAGGTCGGGCACCGCGAAGGTGGTCTGGCCGTCGCCGCCGTAGGTCGTGCCGATCAGGGCGAACAGGGCGTCGTTCTCCGCAATGGGCAGGAGGCTGCCGTCGCAGGCCTGCCAGCCGTTAGGGGCGCCGCGGGTTCCGAACGCGAACATGCGGATTTCGCCGAGGTAGGGTTGGCTCATGGCTGGGCTCCGGTGCCTGCCGGGTGCGCCGCGCGGGGCGCGGCGGACCCGGGCCGATGGATGGGGATCAGTTGCGCGACGGGAAGATGCCCGAGAGCGCGATGCAGAAGTTGAGCACGCTGTAGGGCTGCAGGTTGGGGTGCGGCTGGTTGCCGCCCGCCGGCCCGATCGTCTGCGTATTGAGCGGAACCAGCGGCCCGGTCGACGGGCCGTGCAACGCGACCGGCGTGGATGCGTACTGCGCGCCGTTGGGGTTGCGCGTCGTGCCGTTGCTGGTGGTGCCGTTGGCGCTGTGGCCGTGCGCCGGAAGGTTCGTGCTCAGCAGGGTCACGTTCTCCACGCCCGAGGACTGGCCGATCTGCACCGAGGGCGGCTGCCAGCTGGGGTCGACCGAGGAGGCGTAGCCGATGGGCGTGCGGCTGCGCAGGTCCGGCAGGGCGAAGTTGGTGGTGCCGTTGCCGCCGTACTGGGTGCCTAGCAGCGAGAACAGGGCCTGGTTCTGGTTGATCGGCAACAGCTGGCCGTTGCACAGGGCCCAGAACCTGGGCGCGAAACTGAAGCCGGCCATCATCACCTGGCCGATGAAGAACTGACTCATGTCCCCTCCTCGCGGGTAGCGGCTCGCACCCTGGCCCGGACGCTGCGCCCCGGCCTTCGATTCCCCGCCGCCACTTTGCCGCCGCGGGCGGGGCAATACAAGCGGGCCCGCCCCGGGGCCGCCGGCGCTGTCACCGTCAGCAAAACCGGTCATGCGGTGCCCCCGATCCGCTGGCTGTGACGAAATGCCACGTCCGCGGCTGGCAGGCCCGCAGCCCTTGGGTTACCGTGGCCGCCTGTCCCTGGCGCGCGCGTTGACCCGGGGGCGAGGCCGGCCCGCCGTGCAGGCGGCCGCCATCCACAGGGGAGAGAGTCCATGTCCGAGGCATCCACCGCGTCGCGTCGCCGCGTCCGCGCCTTCCATCGTTCCGGCCTCCTGGCGGCCTTCGTGCTGCTGGCCGGCCTGGCCTGGTCCCAGATGGTGGCTGCCGTCGGCCTGCCGTCCACCTACCCGGGCTGCGCCAACCGCAGCGCGACGGTGTCCTGGGGCGGCAACGTCAACGTGGACCTCTCCACCTGCCACTTCTTCGGCCTGGGCGCGGTGTCCACGGCGCCGACCCACGGCTCGGCGACCCCTGGCCCCGGCCCGGTGAACTTCTACACCTACGCCCACAACGGCAGCACGCCGCCGGGCGGCGGCACCGACACCTTCGTGGTGCTGGACGACAACAGCGACTTCATCACCATCACGGTGACGATCAACCCGCCGACCTCGGCCATCGTGGTCTCCCCGGCGTCGCTGCCGACGATGACGGCCGGCACGCCCTTCAGCCAGGCCCTGAGCTCGTCCGGCGGCCTCGCGCCCTATACCTACACCCTGCAGGCGGGCACCCTGCCCGTGGGCCTGACCCTGACCGGCGGCGGCGTGCTCAGCGGCACGCCGACCCAGCGCGGCCCCAACAGCTTCACCCTGCGTTCGACCGACTCGACCACCCCGACCGCACAGTTCGTCGACCGCGGCTATTCCGGCACGGTGCAGAACCCGAGCCTGGCCCTGGTGCCCAACGCCGGTACCGCCATCCAGGGGGCTCCGTTCACGCTCAATCTTTCGACGTCGGGTGGCGTCGCCCCGCACGCCTACCAGCTCGAGACCGGCGCCTTCCCGGCCGGCATCTCGGTCAGCAGCGGCGGCGTGATCAGCGGCACCACCGCCGCGGCCCCGGGCAACTATCCGGTCACCCTGCGCGTCACGGATGCCAGCACGGGCACGGGCTCGTATTTCGAGCTGGAACCCTTCACCCTCACCGTCTCGCCGCCGCCCAGCGTCTCGATTGCGGTC
>JAYRTA010000177.1:0-4976 GCA_041919875.1 Arenimonas sp. | reverse complement strand
CCCTCGGCCGGACCGCAGTCCACCACCAGGCCGACCTGTTCGCCGCTGCCGCGCCCGAAGGGCACCCGCACCCGGCAGCCGATCCAATCGCGCCCCGCGCCGGACCCGGGCGGCGGCAGGTAGTCGAACGCCTGCGGCAGCGGCACCGGGAGGGCGACGCGCAGCACGATCGGGGGAGGCAAGGGCATGCGCGAAGTCTAGCCCGAGGACCCGCCGGGCGCCCGGTCCCCACTTGCGCGGGATTGCTGTCGAAAGCCTCACAAGATGGCCCTAAGCCACTGTTCACAAATACGAAAATTCCTTATCCACAAATCCTGTGGATAAGTCTGTGGACGGGCCCCGGCGCACCCCTGCGCGGCCCCGCGAAACCCGCTGCGGCCTCGGGTTGGCGATTTTTTAACCAAGGCGTCATAGTCCTTTTGAATCAACAATTTAAGCCCATCATCATTCCGTCATCCGGCGGCCGCGGCAGCGGGCGGGGGCGGTGGGTGGCGTTCCATCGCCGCTGTGCACAACGTTCCACGCGGGAAGCCGCGCCGGGCTTGGCTCCCGGACAAAAACCGGGCTTGTCAAGCCGGTTCGGGCGAGGGCCCGGCTGGCTAGAATGTGCCGTGCATCACGCTTCCCCTCCCCCCGCCACGCCGCCGTCCCCCGCCCTTGCCGCCTTCCTGCGCGGCATCGAGCGCCGGGCCTTCGTTTTCGCCGAAGTCCAGTGTGGCGATCCCCGGCGTGCCCAGGACGCCCTGGGCCAGGCCATGCGCGCCTTCCGTCCGGTGTCGGCCGAGATGCCCCTGGCCGGCTGGCCGGCGGCCTTCTGGGCCCTGCTGCTGGCCCAGCCGGGCCTGTCCGCTGGGGCCAGCCCGGAGCCGGAGCTGTCGGGCCTGGGGACCGGGCCGCGCGCCGCCCTGCTGCTGCGCCTGGTGGGCGGCCTGGATTTCCATCATGCGGCCGAAGTGATGGGAGTCAGCGAGCCGACCTACCGCTTCGCGCTGCAGCGCGCGCTGCGCCAGCTGGGCGAGACCGGCACCAGCTACGCGGCCCTGGGCGGCCTGCGCGAACGGCTGCACCGGCGGGTCAAGACCCTGCCCGAGGACCGCGTCGCCGAACTCGCGGCGCTGCGGCAGCACGCCCTGGGCGACGAGCCCGCGCCGGACGCCGCCGCGGCCACCCGCCTGGCGGCGGCCCCGGATCCGCGCCGTCGCTGGCTCTGGGCGCTGCTGGCCCTGCTGCTGGCGGCCCTGGCGGCGACCTGGTGGCCGGGCCTGTTGTCCCCGTCGGCGACCCGTGACGAAGGGCCGGCCCCGCTTCCGGTTGAAGCGGCGCCGCCCGCAGCCACCCCCGCCCACGCCGACACCGGGGTCGTGACCCACCCCGACTACGCCCAATTGGCGGAGCCGGACGATGCCGCCCTCGCCGATGACCTGGCGCTCCTGAGCTGGTTCGCCGCCGGCGGTGCCGATGCCGTGCCGCCGCCGTCCGCCGATGCCGCCGCGCCGCCCGCGGCCCCCCGTTCCGAGGCCACGCCCGATGCGCGCTGACCCTCGCCGCCCGCTCGCGGTGCTCCTGCTGGCCCTGGCCGGCGCAGCGGCCGCCTTTCCGCGCCTGCCGGCGCCCGAGCGTGCGCTGCTCGCGCCCCTGGCCGCCGCCTGGCCGAGCCTGGATGCCGACACCCGCGAGCGCCTGCAGGCCAATGCCGGCCATTGGCTGTCGCGCACGCCGGAAGAACAGCAGGCCCAGCGCGCGCGCCTCGTCGCCTGGGATGCCTTGCCGCCGGCGGAGCGCGCGCGCCGGCGCGGCGCCTTCGCCGCCTGGCAGGACTTGCCGGCGGAGGAGCAGGCGCGCCTGCGCGCCGTCGCCCGCGATTGGGCCGCCCTGCCCGAGGCACGCCGCGACCAGCTGCGCCGGTTCTTCGACGCCCTGCCGTCGGACGAGCGCGAGGCCTGGTGGCTGGGACCGGGGCTGGGCGCCGATTTCGCGGCGCTGCGGCCGCTGTTCGGCTACCTGCCGGAAGACCAGCGCACGCCGATGCTGCAGATGCTGCGCTCGCTCGACACCGATACCCGCGCCGGGCTGGCGGTGCTTGCCCGCCGACTGCCCGCCAGCGAGCGCGAGGCCCTGCGCCGGGCCCTGGCCAACGCGCCGGCCGAAGACCGCGCGGCCCTGGTGCGTTCGCGCCTGGGGCGTTAGCGGGCGGCGTCGCGGGGCGCGGCGGTTCGCTGCGCGCCGCGCTCAGTCGGTGGCCAGCGCGGCCAGCACGCGCCGGCTGGCGCGGAAGCGTCCGCCGAAGCGGGCGATGCCGTCGGCGCGCATGCGCGGCGCGTGCTCGCCCAGGTAGGCCTCGAGCGCCGCCGCGTCGCGCAGTTCGTACAGGCAGCAGAAACACACCTCGCCCTCGGCGGGGGGCGGCTCGAGCACGCGCCAGGCGCGGGCCCCGGTGAACCCGGGCAGGGCGAGCATCTGCGCCACGTGCCCGTGCAGCCAGGCCAGGTAGTCGTCCGCGATCGCGGCGTCCACGTGCAGGGTCACTTCGTAGCCGACCGTGGCCATCGCGGCTACATGTTCACCAGGCTGATCAGCAGCGTGAGCGTCGCGCCCAGGCTGATCAGCAGCAGGTAGCAGGTCCCGAGCACGCAGTACTTCAACAGCGTCATGATCCAGCCCTGGCGGTAGACGCGCTTCTGCATCAGCAGCAGGTACAGCGGCATCCAGGCGATCAGCAGCAGCTCGGCCCAGCCCAGCGGCCGCGAGACCCAGGACAGCGACGAGGTCCAGCCCTTGACCGCATCCAGCAGCAGAACCAGCAGCAGGCTGGCGCACAGGAAGCTGTGGCTGTGCAGGGCGACGATCAGGTGCTCCATGTACAGCCGCTTCTTGAACACGTACATGATCTTGAGCAGCAGCGCGAACAGCGGCAGCAGCACGAACAGCACCGTCGGCACCGTGCTCAGGAAGGCGTCCTTGAGCTTGTTCGGGTCGTCCTGGATCTCTCCGATGTTGTCCTGGGCGCGGCCGATCTGCTGGTTGAGCTT
Organism: Arenimonas sp.; assembly: GCA_041919875.1. GTDB lineage: Bacteria > Pseudomonadota > Gammaproteobacteria > Xanthomonadales > Xanthomonadaceae > Arenimonas. Next base: position 1,947 of record JAYRTA010000177.1, on the reverse strand, counting down.
GTCGTTGGCGGCATCGGGCAGCCAGCCGAACCGCAGCGGGTTGCTGCGCGCATCCCAGGGCGTGCCGTCGAAGCTGATGCGCGGCGGCGAATCGGCCGCGGCCGGCGGCGCCGGGGGGGCGGCGGGCGGCGCGTCGGTGGACTCGGCGGGGGGCGGTTGCGGCGTGTCCTGCACGGGCGCCTCGGCCGGGGACGCATCGGGCGCGGCATCGCGGGGCGGCTCGCCCGATGCCGCGATCTCCGCCAGCCGCGCCCGGGCGGCGGCGCGCACGCCGCGCTCGGCGGCCTCCAGGCCGATGGCCAGGCCGGGCACGTCGGCGGTTTCCTTGCGCGTGCGCTCCAGGCCCTCCAGGGCCTGCGCCAGCGCCTTCTCCACGTCCTCGCGGGTCTGTGCGCGGCCGATCGCGTCGCTGTTGAGTTCGACCGGGCCGCGGTCGCCGGTGCGCACCGTGACCGGCGACTCCTCGCCGTCGATGCTGAAGCTCCATTGCGCGGCGATGAAGGCGAACAGGCTCAGGAACACGAACAGCCGCACCGGGCTGACGTAGCGCACGCGCCGGCCGGCGAAATACTCGTCGCTGAGGTAGCCGGGCTTGAACAGCAGCGGCCCGAGCGTGCGCAGGATGCGCGAGTCGAGCTCGAACACCGAATCCATGAAGTCGCCGACGATGCTGCCGAAGTGCCGCACCAGGCCCCGGGTCGGCTGGCCGCAGGCGTAGCAGTGCTCGCCCAGCAGCACCTGGCCGCAGTTCTGGCAGCGGCGCACCGGTGCGTCGGCGTCGGCGTCGGCGGCGGCGGGGGCGGCGGCGGAAGGAAGGCTTTCGGACGTCATCGCGGTTCCCCGGGCGGCAGCCGCTAATATAGCGGCCCGCCGGTCCCGCCTCCCAGCCATGAGCCCCCCCGAATCCCGTCTCGCCCGCCTGCGCCGCGAGATGCGCGTCAGCTTCGTGCTGGCCCTGCCGCTGGTGCTCAGCCAGATCTCCTCGATGGCGATGAACATCGTCGACACCGTGCTTGCCGGCCGCCACGGCCCGGTGACGCTGGCGGCGGTCGGCGTGGGCAGCGCGGTGTGGTCGGTGGTGATCCTGGTCAGCATCGGCGTGCTGATGGCCGTGCCGCCCACCATCTCCCAGCTCAACGGCGCCAACCGCCGCACCGACATCGGGCCGGTGTTCCGGCAGGCCCTGTGGCTGGCGCTGGCGCTGGGCGTGGGCCTGTTCTTCGTGGTGCGCGCGGGCGCGCTCGCGCTCGGGCCGCTGGGCATCACCGCCGAGGCGCGGCCCGAAGCCGTCGCCTTCCTGCGCGCGATCAGCTGGGGGGCACCGGGCCTGGCGCTCTACTTCTGCCTGCGCAACCTCAGCGAAGGCGTGGCCTGGACCCTGCCCTCGATGGTGGCCGGACTCGCCGGCCTGGCCGCCCTCGTGCCCCTGGGCTGGGGCCTGATGTTCGGCGCCGGCCTGGGCGCGGCCGGCCTGGGCTACGCCGTCGCCACGGTGCTGAGCCTGCAGTCGGCGGCGCTGGCGCTGTACCTGTGGCGTTCGCCGCGCTTCGCCGACCTGGACCTGTTCGCGCGCTTCGATCCGCCGCGCTGGGCGCCGATCCGCGAGCTGCTGGCCCTGGGCCTGCCCATGGGCGTGTCGGTGTTCATGGAAGGCAGCCTGTTCGTGGCCACCGCCCTGATCATCGGCACCCTGGGCACGACCCCGATGGCGGCCCACCAGGTGGCGATCCTGGCCGCCAGCCTGTTCTTCATGGTGCCGCTGGGCGTGGCGATGGCGACCACCGTGCGGGTGGGCCATGCGGTCGGCGCCGGCGATCCCTCGGCCGTGCGCTGGGCCGCGGCCGCGGGCTATGCGCTGGCGATGCTGGCCCAGACCGCCTCGGCGGTGATCCTGGTCGCCTTCGGCGCCTGGCTGGCCGGCCTGGTCTCGCAGGAGCCGGCGGTGGT
>JAYRTA010000176.1:0-5011 GCA_041919875.1 Arenimonas sp. | reverse complement strand
CGAACGCCACCACGCCCAGCGCGAGCGGGAACCAGGCACCCTCGACGAACTTGACCACGTTGGCCGAGAAAAAGGCCAGCTCGATGCCCACGAACAGCAGCGCCAGCGGCATCACCTGCCAGGCCGGCAGGCGCCAGCGGGCGCGCGCGAGCAGGATCAGCAGCAGGGTGCTGACCACCATCGTACCGGTCACCGAGACGCCGTAGGCAATGGCCAGGTTGCTGGGACTGCCGAAGCCCAGCGCGACCGCCACCACGGCCACGAACATCGCGCGGTTCACCCAGGGAATGTAGATCTGGCCCTCGCTGTGGGCCGAGGTGTGCACGATTTCCAGCCGCGGCAGGTAGCCCAGCTGGATCGCCTGGCGCACCACCGAGAAGGTGCCGGAGATCAGCGCCTGCGAGGCGATCACGGTGGCGGCCGTGGCCAGCAGGATCATCGGCACCAGCGCCCAGCCGGGCACCAGTTCGTAGAAGGGATTGGCCACCTTGGCCGGGTGGCTGAGGATGAAGGCGCCCTGGCCGAAGTAGTTCAGCAGCAGCGATGGCAGCACCAGGCCCAGCCAGGCGACGCGGATGGGGAAGCGTCCGAAGTGGCCCATGTCGGCGTACAGGGCCTCGCCGCCGGTGACGGCCAGCACCACCGCGCCCAGGGCCAGCCACGCCACCACCCCGTGTTCGAGGAAGAAGCGCAGGGCCCAGACCGGGTTGACCGCGGCCAGCACCTGCGGATGCCGGGCGATCTCGAGCACGCCCAGCACGCCCAGCGCCAGGAACCACACGCAGGTCACCGGGCCGAAGATGCGCCCCACCCGCTCCGTGCCGTGCTTCTGGATCGCGAACAGCAGGGCCAGCACGACCAGCGCGATCGGCATCACGAAGCGGCGCAGCTCCGGCGCCACGACCTCCAGGCCCTCCACCGCCGACAGTACCGAGATCGCCGGGGTGATCACGCCGTCGCCGAAGAACAGCGCCGTGCCGAAGATGCCCAGGATGCCCACCGTGTAGGCCATCGGCGCCGCCACCGGCATCGAGCGCTGGACCAGGGCGGTCAGCGCCAGGATGCCGCCTTCGCCGCGGTTGTCGGCGCGCATCAGGATGGCGACGTACTTCACCGTCACCACCAGCAGCATCGACCACAGCACCAGCGACAGCACGCCCAGCACGTTGGCGGGCGTGGCGGCGATGCCGTAGTGGGGCCCGAAGGCCTCCTTGAGCATGTACAGCGGGCTGGTGCCGATGTCGCCGAAGACGACGCCGACCGCACCGACGACCAGGGGCCAGGTTCGGGGCGTCGCGGAGCTAGCGTGGGAGGCCATGGGATTCGCCGGAGCGTGGCGGAAGGCGCACGGGCCGCCGGGAGGGAGGGTGCGTCAGCCCTTGAGCACCGAGCGCAGGGCCTTGCGGATGATGTCCTCGGCGCTGTCGCCGGGGGCGGCCTGCTTGAGCATCTTCTGCACTTCGGCCGGCTTGTAGCCCAGCTGTTGCAGGGCCACCGAGGCTTCGGCCGCCGGGTCGGCGGGCACCGCGGCGCCCTTGCCCGCCAGCACCGCCGCGGCGCCGCCCGCGAAATCGGCGGCGCGGTCGCGCAGCTCGACCACCATGCGCTCGGCGGTCTTCTTGCCGATACCGGGGATGCGGGTGAGCGCGGTGACGTCGCCGGACTGCACCAGGCGCGCGAACTCGTCCACGCTGGCGCCCGAGAGCACCGACAGCGCGATCTTCGCGCCCACGCCGGTCACCTTCTGCACCTCGCGGAACAGCCGGCGCTCGGCTTCCGTGAGGAAGCCATACAGGGCCACGCCGTCCTCCTTGACCGCGTAGTGCGTGAACAGCACCACCTCGCGGCCGGCCTCGGGCAGGTCGTAGAACGTGCTCATCGGCGCGGAGAGTTCGTAGCCGACGCCACCCACGTCCACCATCAGGGCCGGGGGCGACTTGTAGACCAGCATTCCCTTCAGTCGGCCGATCATCGGCGTCTCCGGAGCAAGGCGGTGGCCAGGCCGGTGCGGCCGGCGGTGGCGCTCAGGTGGGCGTGGGTGAGCGCGACCGCCAGCGCATCGGCGGCGTCGGCCTGCAGTTTGCGCTCGCCCAGCTGGAGCAAAAGCTTCACCATGTGCTGCACCTGGGCCTTGTCGGCGGCGCCGCCGCCCACCAGCGACTGCTTGATCAGGCGCGGCGCGTATTCGTGCACCTGCAGCCCGTGCCGCACCACGGTGGCGATGGCGGCGCCGCGGGCGTGGCCGAGCTTGAGCGCCGAGGTGGCGGACTTGTCCATGAACACCGATTCGATCGCCACCACGCCCGGCGTCCATTCGGCCAGCACGTCCTCGAGGTCGAACACCAGCTTGCCCAGGCGCGCCGGGAAATCCTCGGTGTCCTGAAGCAGGTTCAGGGCCTGGCAGTGCACATAGCTGCAGCGGCCGGCGGCATCGACGTCCACGATGCCGATGCCGGTGCGCTGCGAACCCGGGTCGATGCCGAGGATGCGGGTCACGCGTAGGCCGCGTCGCCCAGGTCGGCGTTGTGGTAGACGTCCTGGACGTCGTCCAGGTCCTCGAGCATGTCGAGCATCTTGCGCACCTGCAGGGCCGCGTCGCCCTCGACCCTGACGTCGTTGTCGGCGCGCATCGTCACCTCCGCCTGCAGGGGCAGGTGGCCGGCGGCGGCCAGGGCCGCCTTCCCCGCCTCGAAGGCCGCGGGCGAGGTCAGCACTTCGATCACGCCGTCCTCGGGGTAGCTGGCGACATCATCGGCGCCGGCTTCGATGGCCGCCTCGGTGATCGCGTCCTCGCTGCTGCCCGGCCCGAAGCTGAGCACGCCAAGCTCGCGGAACATGAAGGCCACCGAGCCATCGGTGCCCAGGTTGCCGCCGCACTTGTTGAAGGCGTGGCGCACGTCGGCCACCGTACGGACCTTGTTGTCGGTCAGGCAGTCCACGATCACGGCCACGCCGCCCGGGGCGTAGCCCTCGTAGCGGATCTCCTCGTAGCTCACGCCCTCGAGTTCGCCGGTGGCCTTCTTGATCGCGCGGTCGATCACGTCACGCGACATGTTGACCGCCAGCGCCTTGTCCACCGCCGCGCGCAGGCGCGGGTTGCCCTTGGGGTCGCCGCCGCCGAGGCGGGCCGCGGTGGAGATCTCGCGGATGATCTTGGTGAACACCTTGCCGCGCTTGGCGTCCTGGGCGTTCTTGCGCCCCTCGATGGCCATCAACCTGCCCATGCAACCAACCTGCCTCGACTGCCCCGGATGGGCGGCGATTATACGGCGCGCAGGGGGTCCGGACCGGGGAAGCGGCCGTCGCGCAGGAAGCCGGCGACCAGGTCGGCCGCGTGCCGGGACAGCACCAGGCCGGTGTGGCTGGCGTTGAGCGCGCGATGGTCGACCAGGCCGGGCAGCCGGGTTTCCCACAGGGCGACCGTGCCGTCGTGCGGCCCTTCGAAGCGGGTGAACAAGCCGCCGGCACCGCTCGGGCGCGTGCCCGCGACCACGCCGACCTCGCGCCCCGGCGGCAAGGCATGCAGGCCGGACTTGAGCAGGGTGCGGCTGCGGCCGAGCCAGCGGTCCAGGCCCCAGCGCGCCATGCCGCGCGCCGCGCAGGACCCGGCCAGGGGCGAGCCCAGGCAGACGATCCGGCCGGGCGGCAGGCCGGCGTAGTGGCTGGCGGCTTCCAGCGCCACCAGGCCGCCGAGGCTATGGCCGACCAGGTGGACCGGACCCGGGCCCATCGCCAGCAAGCGCAGGGCCAGGCGGTCCACCGAGGGCGCGGGGCCGCGCCAGAGGCTGGCGTAATCGAAGACCACCGGCGCGAAGCCGGCCGCACGCAGGCGCCTGGCCAGGGGCCACATCGTCAGGCCGCGCATCCAGACCCCGTGCAGCAGGACGACGGGAATGGCGGGGTCGCTGCGCTGCACGGCCGCCCCCGAGGCCTCAGTCCTTCGCCGCCACCTGCACGTGCACCTCGGCCAGCTGGGCCTCGGGCACCGGCGAGGGCGCGCCCGTCATCAGGCACTGCGCGGTGGTGGTCTTGGGGAAGGCGATCACGTCGCGGATGGACTCGGTGCCGGCCATGAGCGCGGCGATGCGATCGATGCCGAAGGCGATGCCGCCGTGCGGCGGCGCGCCGTAGCGCAGGGCGTCGAGCAGGAAGCCGAACTTGGCCTCCGCCTCCTCGGCGCCGATGCCCAGCAGGTCGAACACGGCGCTCTGCATGTCGGGGCGGTGGATGCGGATCGAACCGCCGCCGATCTCGTTGCCGTTGAGCACCATGTCGTAGCCGCGCGAGACGGCGGTGCGCGCGTTCGCGCGCAGGTCGTCGATGTCGTCGACCGCCGGCGCGGTGAAGGGGTGGTGCAGGGCCACGTAGCGCTGCGCCTCCTCGTCCCATTCGAACATCGGGAAATCGGTGACCCACAGCGGCTCCCAGCCGTCGCGCACCAGCCCGAAGTCCTTGCCGGCCTTGAGGCGCAGGGCGCCCATGAAGTCGCTGACCTTTCCGTAGGCGCCGGCGCCGAAGAAGACGATGTCGCCGGCGACGGCACCGGTGCGGGCCAGCAGGGCCGCGAAGTCTTCGGCGGCGAAGAACTTCTGGATCGGCGAGCTGATCTCGCCGCCCTCCGCGATCTTCACGTGGGCCAGGCCCTTGGCCCCGTACTTGGCGGCGTGCGCGGCGTACTCGTCGATCTGCTTGCGGCTGAGCGCGGCGCCGCCCGGGATGCGCAGCGCGGCGACCCGGCCGTGCGGGTCGGCGGCGGCATCGGCGAACACCGCGAACTGGCTGGCCTTGACCTGCCCGGCCACGTCCACCAGCTCCAGCGGGATGCGCAGGTCGGGCTTGTCCGACCCGAAGCGGCGCATCGCCTCGGCCCAGGTCAGGCGCGGGAAGGGATCGGCCAGGGCCACGCCCATCACTTCGCGGAAGACCTCGCGGATCATGCCCTCGACCGCGTCCTGCACGTCGCGCTCGCGCACCCAGGCGAACTCCATGTCCAGCTGGGTGAACTCGAGCT
>JAYRTA010000175.1:0-5019 GCA_041919875.1 Arenimonas sp. | reverse complement strand
ATGCAGGCCGAAAAGCCGTACCTGGTTGATTTTCTTCCTGCGTGAGACAGCGCCAGTCTCACGCAGGAAGAAAATCAACCAGGTACGGCTTTGGGGGTCAGGCGGTCTGGTTGTCCAGGACGAGCTGGGCCAGCCAGGGCTCGCCCTTCTCGGTCAGTTCGAGCGGGGTCATCTGCCAGCCGGTGAGCACCATCGCCTCGGCTATCGTGAACTCGAGCTGGGGTTTGCTGAACGTCCGTTCCCCCGCGATGACGGCTTCCAGCACGGCCCGGCCCGGCATCGGCGCGTCCATTTCGGCAGCCAGCGAGGCCGCGGCGGCCTCCGGGTCGGCACCGCCGTGGCTGGCCAGCCATTCGATGCGGCGCAGGGCGTCGCTCTGGGCATCGGCGGTTGCCGCCACCTGGGGCACGGCGGCGGCGAGCGCCTTGTGCAGGGTGTTGAGCTGGCCCATCACCTTCATCCGGGCCAGGTTGGCGGCGTCGCGGGCGTGCTCGGCGTCTTCGGCCTCCTGGCGCAGGTGCTCGCGCTGGGACTGCAGGCCCGCCAGGTCCTTTTCGATCGCTTCCAGCAGCACCAGCCATTGCCCCGCCTGCGCGGGCGAGGCGGCGACGATGGCGTCGCGGAGGGCATCGAGGCGGGCGCGGGCATCGCTCATGGCCCGGGAAGTATAGGCCAGGGCTCCGGTGCCGCCAGCCCGGCCGGCGCCCGTGTCCGGATCGCGGGTCCGCGTCGCGTTGTGACGGGCTCCGCGGCCCCGGGGCCGCTTCCTGGACACCGCCGCCATGCCCCTGCCCTTCCTTCGCCCTGCCCTGCTCTCGCTGGTCGTCGCCACCGCCGTCGCCGCGCCCGGCCCGGTCCGCGCGGCCGAGGCCGAGCGGGCGCTGCTGGTCCTGGACGCCTCGGGTTCGATGTGGGGGCAGATCGACGGCCGCGCCAAGATCGAGATCGCGCGCGACGCGGTCGACACCCTGCTCGCCGGCTGGACCGGCGGCGAACTGGGCCTGATCGCCTACGGCCACCGCCGCAAGGGCGATTGCCAGGACATCGAACTGCTGCAGCCCGTCGGCGCCTTCGACGCCGCCGCCGTGCGGGCCGGCGTCGCGCGCCTGCAGCCCCTGGGCATGACCCCGATCTCGGCCGCGGTGCGCCAGGCCGCCGAACAGCTGAAGTTCACCGAGCAGCGCGCCACCGTCATCCTCGTCAGCGACGGCGAGGAAACCTGCAAGGCCGACCCCTGCGCCCTGGGCGCCGAACTGGAATCGCTGGGCGTGGATTTCACCGCGCACGTGGTCGGCTTCGACATCCAGGCCGGCAGCGCGGCGCACGCCCAGCTGCAGTGCCTGGCCGAGCGGACGGGCGGCCAGTACGTGGGCGCGCGCGACGCGGCCGAGCTGTCCGCCGCGCTGGGCCGCATCGCCCGGGCGCCGGCCCCGGCCGCCCCGGCGGTGAAGGCCGCCGACGCCTGGATCCCGGGCTTCGTGCTCGAAGCGCACGTGGAGGAAACCCTCGATGGCGGCGCCGAAGGCGGCACGCGGGTCGAGGATTTCACGCCCGGCCAGACCGCGCAGGCCTGCCAGGCCCTGTGCGACGCCGACGCCGCCTGCCGCGCCTGGCACTACGAGCCGACCGACAGCTACTTCGTGCCCTATCCGCGCTGCCACCTCAAGGGAGGCGCGTTCGCGATGCGCCTGCGGCCGGAGGGTGAAGGCTTCGTGGCCGGCGTGAAGCCCGGCGTGAAGCTGATCCGCGACGAGTCCGCGGAGTAAGCTTCGCCCACCCGGACCGCAGGAGGCACGATGGCATCGGACGCCCGCTGGCAGCGCGTGGAAGCGCTGTTCGACGCCGCCTGGGACATGGATCCGGCGCTGCGCCGAGCCTGGCTCGAAGCCCAGCCCGCGCCGGACGACGAACGCCGCGAGGCCCTCGCGCTGCTGGACGCGGCCGAGCGCAGCGCCGGTTTCCTGGACCCCCCGCCGCGCCCGGGCGAACCAGCCGACGCGGGCGAACACCTGGCGCCCGGCGACCGCGCCGGCGCCTGGCGCGTGCTGCGGCGCATCGGCCGCGGCGGCATGGGCGAGGTCTACGCGGTCGAGCGCGACGATGGCCAGTACGTGCAGCAGGCCGCGCTCAAGTGCATCGGCGTGGCCGATGCGCGCGCCTGGGAGCGCTTCGACGCCGAGCGCCGCATCCTCGCGCGGCTCGAGCACCCGGGCATCTGCCGGCTGATCGACGGCGGCCTGCTCGACGATGGCCATCCCTACATGGTGGTCGAGCAGGTGGACGGCGAACCGATCGACCGCTGGTGCGAACGCCGGGACGCGCCCCTGGCCACGCGCGTGGCCCTGGTGCGCGAGGCCTGCACCGCGCTGGCGCACGCGCACGCGCGCCTGGTGCTGCACCGCGATCTCACCCCCGCCAACCTGCTCGTCGACAGCGCCGGTCGCGTGCGCCTGATCGATTTCGGCGTGGCCGCGCTGGCCGGCGCCGAGGCCGGCGGCGGCGGGGCGCTGTCACCGGATTTCGCCGCGCCCGAACAGGCGCGCGGCGAACCGGCCGACGCCGCGACCGACGTGCACGGCCTGGCCGCGGTGCTGTACGCGCTGGTCGCGGGCCGGCCGCCGCGCGAACTGTCCGGGCAGTCGTTGCCGGTGGCGCTGGCGCGACTGCGCTGCGAACCCCCCGAGCCGCTGGAGGCGCTGGCGGCGCGGCGCTGGCCCGGTGGAGGCGCCACAGCCGCCTTGCGCGCCGACCTCGCCGCGATCCTGGCCCGGGCACTCGAGCCTGACCGGCAGCGACGCACGCCGGACGTCGGCGCCTTCGCCCGCGACCTCGACGCCGCGCTCGCCCGCGACGTGGTGTCGGTGCGCGCGCACGAGCCCGGCCATCGTTTCGCCCGCCGGCTGCACCGGCACCGCTGGGCGGTGGGCGCGGGCGCGGCCGTGATCGCCAGCCTGGGCGTGGGCCTGGGCCTGGCGCTGTGGCAGGCGCACGAAGCCTCGCTGCAGCGCGACCAGGCCCTGCGCGAACAGGCGCGCCTGGAAGCGGTGCAGCAGGCGGTGTTCCACATGTTCCGCGGCGCCGGCGAACTCAAGGGCGCCGACGCCTCCGCCAGCGACGTGCTCGACCTGGCGGCGCAGCGCGTGCAGGACCAGTTCGCGCGCGATCCCGCCGAGGGCGCGCCGGTGCTGCATGCGCTGGGCGAGCTGTATTTCCTGCTCAACGACTACGAAGCCGCCGCGCCCCTGCTCGAACGCCTCGTCGCCGGCGATCCCCGGCACGTGGACCCGGCCCTGGTCGCGGCGGGCCGCTACGACCTGGCCCAGGTGCGCCTGCGTGGCGGCGACGCCGAGGGCGCGCGGGCGCTGCTGGCGCAGGCGCAGGCGTTCTGGTTGGCCGATGCCGAACGCTGGCGTTCGCGCCTGGTCGACAGCCGGCTGCTGGAATCGCAGCTGCTGCGCCAGGCCGGCGACGCCACCGGCGCGGTGGCCCTGCTCGAGCAGGGGCTCGCCGACCGGATCGCGCTCAGCGGCCCGCTGCACCGCGAGACCGGCATCTTCCACAACAACCTCGGCGTGGCGCTGTTCGGCCTGGGTGAACTCGATCGCGCGCGCGAAGCGTTCCAGCGCGCCGATGCGCTGTGGAAGGCGAGCGGGCTGGAGCAGTCGCCCGATGCGCTCAACACCCTCAACAACTGGGGCGCGGTGGAGATCGCCGCCGGCGCGCCCGCCGCCGCCGAGCCGCTGTTCGAACGCGCGGTGGACCTGCGCCGCCGCAACTACGGCCCCTCGGCCGCGACCGCGGCGCTGCTCAACAACTACGGCAAGTTGCGCCTGCAGCGCGGCGACGCCGCCGGCGCGCGGCCGCTGCTGGAGGACGCCGCCGCCATGGCCGCGGAGTTCAGCGGCCCCGGCAGCCTGGGCCACGTGGCGGCGCTGGCCGGCGCGGCCGAGGCGCAGCTGGCCCTGGGCGATGCGGCGCGCGCGGAAGCGACGGCGATCGAGGCGCTGGCGGCCGCGCGCACCGCGCTGGGCGCGCAGCATCCGGGCACGGCGCTGGCGGCATTGGCCAGGGCGCGCGTGCACGCCGAGAAGGGCGAGCGCGCGCAGGCCCAGGCCCTGGTGGACGAGGCCGCGGCGATCGCCGCGGCGTTGGGGCCCGGCGGCGCGCGCCTGGTGGCGCAGGCCGATGCGCTCAGGGCGCGCTTCGGCTTTCCGGTTCCCCGCCCAGCGCCTGGTACAGCCACGCCTGCGCCTTGACCCAGTCGCGGCGGACGGTGCGGTCGGTGATGCCGAGGATGGCGGCGGTCTCGAGTTCGGAGTAGCCGCCGAAGAAGCGGCATTCGATCACCTGGGTCAGGCGCGGGTTGAGGCGGGAGAGGTCCTCGAGCGCGTCGTCGAGTTCCACCAGGCGCTCGTCGCTCACCCAGAACGGTTCCACCGGCAGCGCGTCGAGCGATTCGAGCCGGCCGCCGCCGCGCTTTTCCGCCAGCTTCTGGCGCGCGTGGTCCACCAGCACCTGGCGCATGGCCAGGGCGGCGGCGCGCAGGAAGTGCAGCTCGCCGGCCCAGTCGCCGCCGCGCTGGAGGCGCAGGAAGGCTTCGTTCACCAGGGCGGTGGTGCGCAGGGTCTCGCCGGCGTTGACGCGACGGCGTTCACGGCGGGCGCGGCGGCGCATGTCATCCATCAGCAGCGGCACCAGTTGCTCGGCGGTGGCGCGCAGGTCGGGCGGGGTCGCGGTGGCGAGGTCGGCCATGGGCTGTCCGGATCGAGGGGGCGGTTCGCGTAGGGCAGGGCATCGAGGAGGAACGGCGATGCACACCCGACAGGAAACGACCTTAGCAAGGCTGCGAGGCCATCTCGTGGCCTTCACATTGGCAGCGTTCGCGGGCATGGCGGCGGCGAGTCCGCCCGCGGGCCCGGCCGCGGCGGATGCGGGGCTCCTTCACGACGCCGGCGCCGGACCGGATGAGGATGCGGTCGAACATCGCCCCGATCCCTTCCAGGGCGCCTGGCGCCTGGT
>JAYRTA010000174.1:0-5035 GCA_041919875.1 Arenimonas sp. | reverse complement strand
CGACCCGGAAGCCGCGACCGGGGTGGGCGCCGAGCGCGAGGCGGGCGCGGTCGCCGTATTCGCCGCGCAGGCGGGCGCGGGTATTGCCCAGGCCGACGCCGTCGCGCACCGGTGGGTCGGCGCCGGCACCGTCGTCGTGCAGGGCCAGCTGCAGGCGCTCGCCCTGGCGCCGCGCCCGCAGCAGCAGTTCGCCGCCGGCGGCGAGCGGCGCCAGCCCGTGGCGCAGCGCGTTCTCGGCGAGCGGCTGGAGCAGCATCGGCGGCACCAGGGCCTCCAGCGCGCCCGGGTCGATCTCGCGCCGGACCCGCAGCCGCTCGCCCAGCAGCGCCTGCTGGATGGCCAGGTAGTCGTCCAGGAAGTCCAGTTCCTCGCGCAGGCTGACCCGTCGTGCCTCGCCGCCCTCGAGGGCCCGCCGCAGCAGGGCCGACAGCCGCACCAGCAGGTGGTCGGCCAGCTCGGGGTCGCGATGCACGAGTTCGGCCAGGGCATTGAGCGTGTTGAACAGGAAATGCGGCTGCAGCTGCTGGCGCAGCACGGTCAGCCTCGCTTCGGCCAGCTGGCGCTCGGCCTCGCGGCGTCCGGCCAGGTGCAGGTGGGCCAGGCCGACGCAGATCACCGCCACCGCCATCAGCAGGTTGGTGGCGGCCAGCCCGAAGGCCAGGCTGGTCAGCAGACGCAGGGGCGGCCAGCCCAGGCCCAGCAGGACGGACGTCATCAGCGCGATGGCCAGCACGTGCAGGCCGCCCAGGGCCAGCACCAGGGCCAGCAGGCGCAGGCGGTGCGGCCAGCGCGCCGGCCCGAACGGCGGCCAGCGGCGCAGGGCCGCCAGCAGCACCGGCGTGAACAGGGCCCAGAGCCCGAAGATCGCCAGGTTGCGGCTGACCGCGAACCACACCGGCAGCGGGTCGGGGCGGCCGAGGTTGGACACCAGGGCCTGGGGCAGGAACACCAGGCCAAGCAAGGCCCAGGCCAGCAGCATGGGCATCCAGGGCAGGGTCGGGCGGCTCGGATCGTTCACGGGGCGAGTCTAGGCAGGGGCCGCGGCGGCCCGTGCGGGCCGATGGTCACGGCCGGGCCGGGCCGTGGCCGCTGAGGGGCCGGCCGTGGCGCCGCACTTGGCAGCGGCGCCTGCCCGCGAATCCGCCCGGGAGCGCCCGCGGGCCGCCCGGCGCCGCGCAGGCCTGCGGCTACAATCGGGCCATGTCCGACACCGCCCGCCCGACCCGCATCCGCGTCGACCTCGCGGCGCTGAGCCACAACCTGCGCACGCTGCAGGGCGCGGCCGGCGTCCCCGTGATGGCGATCATCAAGGCCAATGCCTATGGCCACGGCCTGGTGCCGGTCGGCCGCCACCTGCAGGCCTGCGGGGTGGACCAGCTCGGCGTGGCCTTCCTGGAGGAGGGCATCGCGCTGCGCGCGGCGGGGGTGACCGTACCGATCCTGGTGATGGGCGGCATCTTCGGGCCGCAGGCCAGCGCGCTGATCGCCAATGATCTGGAGATCACCGTCTCCTCGCTGGACAAGCTGCGCCAGGTCGAAGCCGCGGCCGAGGTCCTGGGCCGCCGCGCCTGCATCCACCTGAAGGTGGACACGGGCATGGAGCGCATCGGCGTGCACAGTTACCACGCCGGTCCCTTCATCGAGGCCGCGCTGGCCTCGCGCTGGTGCGACCTCAAGGGCATCTATTCGCACCTGGCCAGCGCCGACGATCCGGCGTCGCCGGCCACCGCCCGCCAGCTGGCCCGCTTCCACGAGGCCTGCGCGCATTTCGACCGGCTCGGCGCGCCGATGCCGCGCCGGCACCTGGCCAACTCCGGTGGCCTGCTGCACTTCCCGGAGACCCGGCTGGACCTGGTCCGTCCGGGCATTTCCCTGTTCGGGGTGCTGCCCGACCCGGCCTCGCGCACGGCGCTGGACCTGCGGCCGGCGCTGTCGCTGGTGTCCCAGGTGGTCTACTTCAAGGTCGTGCCCGCGGGGCAGCCGGTGAGCTACGGGGGCACCTGGGCGCCGGCGGCGGACACGCGCCTGGTCACGGTGCCGATCGGCTACGGCGACGGCTATCCGCGCGCGCTGTCCTCGCGCGGCGACGTGCTGGTGCGCGGCCAGCGCCATCCCATCGTCGGGCGCATCTGCATGGACCAGTTCATGGTGGACATCGGCCCGCGCGGCACCGCCTACAACGAGGACGAGGTCGTGCTGATCGGGCGCCAGGGCGACCAGGCCATCCGCTGCGAGGACGTCGCCGCCGCCGCCGGCACCATTCCCTACGAAATCCTGGTCGGCCTCAACGGCCGGATCCCGCGCGACTACCTCGGCGCCGACGCCGCCGCCTGAGCCGTCTTGCCGCCGCCTTCGCGGCGGGGCAACGAGACTGCGAGGGTGAACCCGCCGCTGCGCCACCTCATCCTCGTGCTGGGCGACCAGCTGGACCGCGATTCCGCGGTCTTCGACGATTTCGACCCGGCCCACGACGCCGTCTGGATGGCGGAGGTGGACCACGAGGCCACCCAGGTCTGGTCGACCCAGGCGCGCATCGCGATGTTCCTTGCCGCCATGCGCCGCTTCCGCGACGAGCTGCGGGCCCGCGGCTGGACCGTGCACTACCGGGCCCTGGGCGACCATGCCGCGCCCTCGCTCGAACAGGCCCTGGCCGAGGACCTGGCCCGGCTGCAACCCGCCAAGGTGCTGGCGGTGCGGCCGGGGGAGTGGCGGCTGGCGCAGTCGCTGCCGGCGGCGGTGCAGGCCGCCGGGGTGCGCTGGGTCGAGCGCCCCGACCGGCATTTCTACCTCGATGGCGACGACTTCGCGGCCTGGGCCGGCACCCGCCGGGAGCTGCGCATGGAGTTCTTCTACCGCTGGATGCGCAAGCGCGAAGGCGTGCTGATGCAGGGCGGACAGCCGCTCGGCGGCCGCTGGAACTTCGACGCCGACAACCGCGAGGCCTTCGACGCCCGCGGCCCCGGCCTGCGGCCGGCGCCGGCGTCCTTCCCGCCGGACGCGACGGCGCGCGAGGTGCTCGCGCTTGTGTCGCAGCGCTTCGCCGCCCACCCCGGGTCGCTACGGGATTTCGACTGGCCCCTGGATCCGGCGCAGGCGCGCGCGGCACTGGCGGATTTCATCCGCCACCGGCTTCCGCTGTTCGGCCGGTTCCAGGATGCGATGTGGGAGGGCGAGCCCTGGCTCTACCACTCGCGCCTGTCGGCGGCCATGAACCTCAAGCTGATCGGCCCGCGCGAGGTGGTGCAGGCGGCCGTGCGTGCCGGCGAGGACGGCCGGGCGCCGCTGGCCGCGGTCGAAGGCTTCGTGCGCCAGGTGCTGGGCTGGCGCGAATTCGTGCGCGGGGTGTACTGGCGGCGCATGCCGGCGATGCTCGACGAGAACGCCCTGCAGGCCGACCTGCCGCTGCCCGGCTTCTACTGGACCGGCGACACCGAGGCCGCCTGCCTGCGCGACGCCCTGCGCCAGACCCTGGACCGGGGCTATGCCCACCACATCCAGCGGCTGATGGTCCTGGGCCTGTTCGCCCTGCTGCTGGGCGTGCGTCCCCGGGAAATCCACGCGTGGTTCCTGGCCGTTTACGTCGACGCCGTCGAGTGGGTGGAGCTGCCCAACGTGCTGGGCATGAGCCAGTACGCCGATGGCGGCCGCATGACCAGCAAGCCCTACGTCGCCTCGGGCAAGTACATCCAGCGCATGTCCAACCATTGCGCCGGCTGCCGCTTCCGGCCCGACCAGGCCACCGGTCCGGCGGCCTGTCCGTTCACCACCCTGTACTGGGACTTCCTGGAACGGCACGAGGCCCGCTTCGCCCGCCATCCGCGCACCGCCCTGCAGTGGCGCAACCTGGCGCGCAGGCCGGCCCATGAGCGCGCGGCGGTGCGCGCGCAGGCGCAGGCGCTGCGCGCCTCGCTGTCGGACGGTTCACGTCCCGGCGACGCCGGCGGCGGCTAAGCTTCGCGCCTCCCCAGGGGATCCGCGTCCATGCCCAGTTGCCTGATCACCGGTGCGTCCGGCGGCATTGCGTCCGCGCTGGCCGCACGCTTGCGGACCGAGGGCTGGTCCCTGGTGCTCGCGGGCCGGGAGCCTGCCCGGATCAGCGCGGCTCCCGGCGAAGCGGTCGTCGCCACCGACGTGTCCACCGAGGCGGGTGCCGAGCACGCCATCAGCGCCGCCACCGAGGCCCTGGGCGGCCTGCCCTCCGCCGTGGCGCATTGCGCGGGCGCCGTGCTGGTCGCGCCGCTGGCGCGCACCAGCGAGGCCCAGTACCGGCAGTGCCTGGCCGCCAACCTCGACAGCGCCTTCTTCGTCGCCCGCGCCTACGCGCCACGCGTGCAGAAGGCGGGGCAGGGTGGTGCGCTGGTGTTCTTCAGTTCGGTCGCCGCCGGAGTGGGCGTGGCCAACCATGCCGCGGTGGCGGTGGCCAAGGGCGGGCTCGAAGCCCTGGTGCGTTCGCTGGCGGCAGATTTCTCGGCCGCGGGCCTGCGCGTCAACGCCATCGCGCCGGGACTGGTCCGCAGCCCCGCGACCGAGCGGATGCTCGCGCACGAGGCGCAGGCCCGGGCCATCGCGGCCCAGTACCCGCTGGGCCGCCACGGCGAGGCGGACGAGGCCGCGGCGCTGGCGGCCTTCCTGGTGTCGCCGGCGGCCGCCTGGATCACCGGGCAGGTGCTCGGCCTGGACGGCGGCTTCCGGGCCGTGCGGCCCTTCGTCAAGGCAGGCTGAGCCATGGCGCACGCCCTGGTCTGGTTCCGGCGCGACCTGCGCCTGCAGGACAACCCCGCGTTGCAGGCGGCGCTCGCGTCCGGACGGGTCCCGGTGCCGGTCTACATCCACGCGCCGGACGAAGAGGCGCCCTGGACCCCGGGCGCGGCCACGCGCGCCTGGCTGCACGCCTCGCTGCAGGCGCTCGATGCCGACCTGCGCGCGCGCGGCTCGCGCCTGGTGATCCGCCGCGGCGACAGCCTGGCCGAACTGGAAAAGCTCATCGCCGAGACCAAGGCCGAGGCCCTGCACTGGAACCGCCTCTACGAGCCGG
>JAYRTA010000173.1:0-5056 GCA_041919875.1 Arenimonas sp. | reverse complement strand
GGCATCGCCCCGGGCGCGCCGGTATCGCGCCAGCAGGCCTGGGTGCCGAGCCTGGACGCCGACATCCGCGACACCATGCAGGACCGCGTGCCGCAGACCCGCATCTACCGGGTCTGGCACGCGCCGCCGATGGGCACGCGCGAAGCCCATGCGCTGGAGCTGTTCGCCGGTGCGCTCTCGGGCAGCGAAAGCTCGCCGATGGACCGCCGCCTGGTGTTCGACACCCAGTTGGCCACCGACGTCTCGGCCGCGGCCTTCAGCTCCGAGATCGCCGGGCAGTTCCTGGTGGTCGCCAACGTGCGGCCCGGCGCCGACGTGGCCGCCGCCGAGCGCGAGCTCGACGCGGTGCTGGCCCAGGCCCTGGCCAAGGCGCCGCCGCAGGCCGACCTCGACCGCGCGCGCACCCGCGCGGTGGCGGGCTTCCTGCGCGGCACCGAGCGCCTGGGCGGCTTCGGCGGCCGCTCCGACGTGCTCGCCGCCAGCGAGACCTATTTCGACGACCCCGAGGGCTACCTGCAGCGCTTCCGCGACTTCGCCGCGCTGACTCCCGCCGATGTGCGCGCCGTGGCCGCCGAATGGCTCGGGAAACCCAGCTACACCCTGCACGTCGAACCCTTCCCGGCCCTGTCGGCCACCGCCAGCGACCTCGACCGCAGCGTGCTGCCGCCGCTGGCCCCGCCGCCGGCGGTCGAGTTCCCGCAGGTGCAGCGCGCCACGCTGTCCAACGGCATGAAGGTGGTGCTGATGGAGCGCCATTCGGCGCCGCTGGTGAACATGGCCCTGGCGGTGGACGCCGGCACCTCGGCCGATCCCGCCGAGGCGATCGGCACGGCCAATTTCGCGCTCAACCTGCTGCTCAAGGGCACGCGCACCCGCGATGCCTACCGCATCGCCGACGAGCGTGATTCGTTGGGCGCGACCCTGGGCGTGGGCAATTCGCTCGACCAGTCCTTCGTGCGCATGAGTGCGCTGCGCGGCAACCTCGGCGGCTCCCTGGCCCTGCTGGCCGACGTGGCCCGCAACCCGGCCTTCCCGGCCGACATGGTGGACATCCAGCGCAAGCAGCAGCTGGCCGGCATCGCCCAGCAGCGCGCGAACCCCAATGCCGCGGCCATGCGCCTGGCGCCCACCCTGCTGTATCCGGCCGGCAGCGCCTATGCCGCGCCCGGCGGCGGCCTGGGCACCGAGGCGGTGGTGTCGCAGCTCTCGGGCGAGGCCTTGGCGCAGTGGCATGCGCGCTGGTTCGTGCCCTCCAACACCACCCTGATCGTGGCGGGCGACGTCACCCTGGCCGACCTGATGCCGGAACTGGAGCGCAGCTTCGGCAGCTGGCAAGGCGGCAGCGCACCGGCCAAGCCGGCCGTGGCCGCCGGCCCCGCCCCGGGCCGCGGCAAGATCTACCTGGTGGACAAGCCGGGCGCGCCGCAGAGCACGATCGTGGCCGCGCACGTCAGCTCGGCGCCGGGCGGCGCGGATGATCTGGCGATCGAGACCGTGCTGCGCAACTTCGGCGGCATGGCCACCTCGCGCCTCAACCGCAACCTGCGGCTCGAGAAGCACTGGTCCTACGGCGCCTCGGGCGGCGTGAGCGGCAGCCGCGGCCCGCGCAGCTTCATGGTGTTCGCGCCGGTGCAGACCGACAAGACCAAGGAATCCATGGCCGAGGTGCTGCGCGAGATCCGCGGCGTCGCCGGCGAGCGGCCGATCGCGGGCGAGGAGTACGAGAGCATCATGCGCAGCCAGGTGGCGCGCCTGCCGGGCCGCTACGAAACGCTCGATTCACTGCTGTCGGCCGGCATCGACATCGTCAACACCGGCCGCGACCCGGCCTGGTACGCCGATTACGCCCGCAACGTGGCGGCGCTTTCGGCCGGGCAGCTCAACGCCGCCGGCGCGGCGACGGTGAAGCCGGACGAACTGGTGTGGATCGTGGTCGGCGACCGCGCCCAGATCGAGGCCGGCATCCGCTCGCTCAACTACGGCGAAGTCGTCGTCCTGCCTGCCCTGCCCTGACCCGCCGGGCCCCAGACCCTGCCCGCCTTGCGCGGGCGGGGTCTTTTCTTGGCGCGGAGGGACCCACCCACAGCTCACGCGACGGACGCGGCGGCCGGCGTTTCGCGGGCGAGGAACCAGCGGTCGAAGTCGGGCAGCGGCAGCGGCCGGGAGATGTGGTAACCCTGGGCGAGCTGGCAGCCTTCGGCGGCCAGGGCCTCGAGGATGTCGGCGTCCTCGACGCCTTCGGCCACGCAGGCCAGGGCCATGCCCTTGGCCAGGCGCAGCGTGGCGTGCACGATGCGCGCGGCGTCGGCCGAACTGCGCATGCGCGCGACGAAGCTGCGGTCGATCTTGATTTCCGAAAGCGGCAGGCGCACCAGCTGCGACAGCGACGAATAGCCGGTGCCGAAATCGTCCAGGCTCAGGCGCACGCCCTTCAGGCGCAGGCGCGTGATGGTGTCGAAGCAGTCGGCCGCCTGGGCCAGCGCCGAGGACTCGGTGATTTCCAGCACCAGCCGGCCCGGCGCCACCCGGTGCTCGCGGCACAGGGCCTCGACGCGGTCGGCCAGGCCGACGTCGTGCAGGCAGTGCGTGGCCAGGTTCACCGCCACGCTGCCATGCACCGACAGCGGGCTGGACGCGAACCAGGCCAGGGCCTGGTGCAGGGCGTTGTGGGTGAGCGCCGGCATCAGGCCGCTGTTCTCGGCCAGGGGCACGAACACATCGGGCGGGATCATGCCGTGCTCGGGATGGGTCCAGCGCGACAACACCTCGGCGCCGACCACGCGGCGCGTGGCCAGGTCCAGCTTGGGCTGCGCGACCAGGCTGACCTGGCCGGCGGCGAGGGCCAGGGCCAGGTCGTCGGCATCCACGGGCGGGCCGGCGCCACGGCTGGCGCGCGGGCAGGTGGTTTCCTGGCACAGCAGGTCGGCCAGGGCGCCCGGGCGGAAGGGCTTGGTCAGCACGCCGATCACCCGCAGGCCGCGCTCCTCGGCGGCGGTGCGGGCGGCTTCGAGCACGCGGTCACCCAGGCCGCTGGTGAGCACCAGGGCCGCGTCGCAGCCCTGGAGTGCGAGCGCGCGCACCACTTCGATGCCGTCCATGCCGGGCATCACCAGGTCGATCACCAGCCGGTCGGGACGCCCCAGCCGCACCGCTTCGATGAAGGCCTGCGGATCGTCCAGGCAGGTGGCCTGGAAGCCACGCGACTGCGCCACGGCGGCGGCCATGCGTCCCACCACCCGGTCATCGTCCAGGACCAGGACGGTCCCGCGCAGCGTGCTCATGTCCCAGGATTCCTTTCCCCGGCATCCAGCGTCGAACAATAGTGGCCCCGCGCCTGCAATACATGAACCCGCGGCCGCGGATGCTCCGTTCCGGGCCCTGCGTCACGCTTTCCGTCGATCGCGCGGGGCCGGATTCGCTCTATTGACGACGCCGCGTTTCATGGCGTCGGCGCGTCGAAGGCGTAGGGGGTGGCGCGGGCGGAGGAGCGGCTGCGGAAGGCGTCGGCGAAGGCGCGCAGGGCCGGGAAGGAGGTGAGGTCGGTGGGGTTGCGGAAGGGCAGATGCTCGAGCAGGGCGAACAGCATCAGCTCCAGCAGCAGCAGGCGGTCGGCGGGACATTCGGCGCGGATGGAGGGCAGCCGGGCATCGAGCCAGGCCAGGGTGTTGGCCAGGCTGGCGCGACGTTTGCGCGAGGCGACGTCGGGCGGCCGCCGGGCCACGAACTCGTGGAAGACGATCTCGACCTGCACCGCCATCGCATGCGCGACCAGCTCGTGCGCGTTCATCAGCAGCGGCGTGCGCGCCTGCTCGGGCCAGAACACCCTCGCCTCGCCGCCGGCCGCGCGCCGGGCGATGGCGCGGCAGGCGTTCTGGCTCCCCCACACCACCTCCCCGTCCACCCGCAGCGCCGGCAGCTTGAGCGCGGGATTGCCGCAGAAGGTCGCGGGATCCTCGCTCAACAGGTCCAGGATCGGCTCGAACCCGGCCTCCACCTGCAGTTCCAGCGCCAGCATCCGCACCAGGCGCGTGTAATGCGAACTCTGCCGCCCAACGATCACCACCATCGCCGGCTCCTCTGCCCGCAGGCTGGCCTTATGGCCCGTTTGACGCGGATTGACGCGGATCGACCCGGATGAAGCAAGGGCGAAACCCGCCTTGCCCTGGCCTTATCCGCGCCTATCCGCGTCGGGAGCGCGCCGCCGCTCAGGCGGAGGAAGAGGGGCGGCAGTTCATCGCGAAGGAGGCGACGTCGGAGCCGCGGCGCAGGGAGAGCAGGTTGACGGTGCAGGCCTGGCCGCGGGCGTCGGTGTAGGCAGCCGATTCACCCGGCGACAGGCGGATGCGCTCGGTGCGTCCTTCCCGGTCCGCCGAACTGAGGTTCACGTAGACGTAGTTGCTCGCCACCGAGGCCAGGCCCAGCACGGTGCTGGCGTCGATGCGCAGGGACTCGTTGCGGGCCAGCAGCACGTCGTAGCCGCCATCCACGCCGCGGGCGGCCTGCAGGTTGCGCTGCATGGCCTGGTTTTCCTTCTCGGCGAAGGCCAGCTTGGCCAGCACCTGGTCGTTGAAGGCACGGATCTCGTCGCTGGCGGCGCGGACTTCCGCCAGGGCATCGCGGCCCTGGGAGTCCACCGACCCGCGCAGGGCTTCGAGGCTGCGCGAGAGCGCGTCGAAACGCTCGGACTGCTGTTCGGCCAGGCGCTCGAGCGTCTGGTCGGGCGGCACCATCTTGTCGCGCACCCAGCCGTAGACGTCCTGGCCGATGAAACTCGCCAGTGCGCCCGCCACCACCAGCAGCGTATTGCGCGTACGCCCGCGCCAGGCCGGC
The DNA here is from genome assembly GCA_041919875.1 of Arenimonas sp. Classification (GTDB taxonomy): domain Bacteria; phylum Pseudomonadota; class Gammaproteobacteria; order Xanthomonadales; family Xanthomonadaceae; genus Arenimonas. The sequence continues at coordinate 226 of JAYRTA010000173.1, read as the reverse complement.
GCGGCGGCGGATTCCGGAACGGGCGCAGCGGCACCCGGCGTCGCTTCGGTCATCGTCCATTCCCCCGTGCCCGACCCCCGGGCCTCCCCCGAAGTGTCCTCACCCTGCCTCCCGGCTGCAAGCTTCCCGGGCTCCGGGCCGACGGGGCTTTCGAGGCGGATGAACGCGGATGGAGCGTTCTTGATTGCCACGGCAACACGCGGACAAGGCAAGCGCCAATCCAGTA
>JAYRTA010000172.1:0-5075 GCA_041919875.1 Arenimonas sp. | reverse complement strand
GGATCACCACCACCGGCAGCCCGGCCAGGTCGGTCACCACGTGGTCGCCGGCGTCGGCGATCTCGTTCTCGTGCCCCACCAGTTGCCAGCTGCGCCCGAACACCGCCGCGCGGTCGCGCGCCAGCGCCTCGTCGCCCACGTAGTGGTGGGCGGGCAGGGCGGTGGCGTGGGAGAGCGGCTGCGGGGCGAGGTCGTCGGCATTCATGGCGCGCAGGTCCGGAACAGGGCGCGGCCGGCGAATCGCTTCGCCGGCCGCGGGGTGCAGCATGCCGCCGGGATCAGCCCTGGGCCGGCTGCCAGCCGCAGGACTTGCCTTCGTTCTGCTTCTTGAGCCACGCCTGCAGCGGCGCGAAGTACTCCAGCACCGCCGAGGCGTCCATCTGCTCGCCGCCGGTCAGCTCGCGCAGGGTCTGCTGCCAGGGCTGGCTGGCGCCGCGCCCCATCATCGCCCAGTAGCGCTTGCCGGCCTCTTCGTTGTTGGCGAAGTTGCAGGTGTACAGCGGGCCGGTGTGGCCGGCGGCGTCGCACAGCGACTTGTAGAACTGGAACTGCAGCACGTGCGACAGGAAGTAGCGCGTGTAGGGCGTATTGCCCGGCACGTGGTACTTGGCGCCGGCGTCGAAGAACTCCTCGCCGCGCGGCGTCACCGGGGCCACGCCCTGGTACTTGGCCTTGAGTTCCCACCAGGCGCTGTTGTAGTTCTCCGGCGTGATCGAGCCATCGAACACGCCCCAGCGCCAGCGGTCGATCAGCAGGCCGAAGGGCATGAAGGAGATCTTGGCCAGCGCCATGCGCATCTGGTTGTTGATCACCGCTTCCTCGGCCACGGCCGGCTGGTCCACCAGGCCGATCGAGGCCAGGTATTCCGGGGTCATGGACAGCACGATGGTGTCGCCGATGGCTTCGTGGAAGCCGTCGTGGGCGCCGTTCTGGAAGATCGGCGGCTGCGACTTGTAGGCCAGGTAGTAATAGATGTGGCCCAGCTCGTGGTAGATCGTGGTCAGCTCTTCCTCGGTCGGCTTGATGCACATCTTCATGCGCACCGAGCCTTCGGTGTCCATCGGCCAGGCGCTGGCGTGGCAGACCACGTCGCGGTCGCGCGGCTGCACCAGCATCGAGTCGGTGTAGAAGGATTCCGGCAGCGAGGGCATGCCCAGGCCGGTGTAGAAGCTTTCGGCCAGCTTGGTCATGCGCGTGGCCATTTCCAGGTCGGCCTTGCGCTCGATCTCCACCTGCTGGGCGGCGGTGAGCTTGCCCATGCCGCCGGCGGCGGCGACGAGTTCGTTGAGGATGGCGTCGCGCTGCTTCTTGAGCGCGCCGGTGACGTCGAGGCTGCCCGCGCCCTTGTAGGGTTCGAGCAGGGGCCAGAGGTTGCCCCAGTCCTGCTGCCAGAGGTTGCCGGTGAGGTGGGCCGGGATCATGCCGTTGACCTGGCCGCGCTCGCCGTACTGCTCCACCAGCTTCTCGCGGGTGTAGCAGTGCAGCTGTTCGTACAGCGGCTGCACCTGGCCCCAGAGGCGGTCGGCCTCGGCCTGGAAGTCGGCGGCCGGCATGTCGTAGCCCGCGCGCCAGACGTCGCCGGTGTTGGCGAAGCCCATTTCGCGGGCGCCCTCGTTGGTCAGCTCGGCGAAGCGCGCGTAGTCCTTGCGCATCGGGATGGAGATGGTGTGCCAGCCTTCCCACGCGGCCAGCTGCTGCTCATAGGTGCTGCCGGCGGTGTCGGCGAGGATTTCGCTGACCTGGCCGATGTCCTTGCAGTCCTCGCCCACGCACCACTTGCCGGCGCCGTAGGCGGCCTCCATGCCGGAGGCGATCGTGGTCAGCTCCTTGAGCTTGGCCGGGTCGCGCGGGGCCGGCATCGAGGCGCCGACCTTGATGAGGGTGAGGGCGCGGGCGGTCTCCGGGGACTGCTGGGCGACGTCGTAGCCCTTGGCCAGTTCGATGAAGCTGTTGGTCATCGCCAGCGAGCGCTCGTTCGCGGCGGCGGCGACGCGTTGGCTGTCGGCGTTGATGTAGGTGGACGAGAGCCAGAACGCCGAGGTGATCTCGGGGGTCATTTCGCGCTGGGTCTTGTTGACCCGGGCGATGAATTCGTCGGCGGTTTCGGCCTTCGTGGCCGAGGTGTCGCCGGAAGTGGCGCCGTCGCCGGCGGGTTTGCAGGCGGCGAGGGTCAGCAGGCCGGCGGAGATGGCAAGCGCCAGCAGGGCGCGATGGGATTTCACGGTCAGGCTCCAGGCATTCGGTCGGGAAACGCGCCCAGCAGGCTATTCCCCCGCCCTACCTTCCGCAAGCCCGCCCGCCCGGGCCTGGCCGGTGGCCAGGAAAGGCCGCGGTGGGTGTCGTTCCGCGCGTGGAGGCGGCGTGCATGGCCCTCGGCGGACACGCCGCAAGTACGTCCATGTAGGCTCTTCAGCGGCGTCCATGCCGCTGAAGGTCCGCCGAGGGCCATGCACGCCACCTCCTGGCGGGGTCGGCCGGGCGGGAGGGTGGGGCTCGGCCTGGGCTGCAGGCGGGTCGGCTGGCGGAGGGAAAGCGGGGCGCCTGCGGGGGCCGCTGCCCGTGGCAGCGGAAGCGCGTGCCGCCTCTGTTGTTCGTCGGCCCGGATCGTGGCGCGGTTGCTGGCGCGGGGACGAACGCGCGAGCAGCACGCAGACCGGGCCGTCTGTTGATCCGGACGCAACGCAGAAGGTGGCGTTGCCTGCAGACCATTGACGGTTCGGCCATGGCTTGGAGCAATCGCGGCGGCGACCGCCCAGCGCCGCCTGTGTTGCGCTGCCGCCCGCCCGCGTCGCACGAACCACGCAGGCACCCCATCGCGACCAACCCCAGCGCCCAACGCAACGCCGGGTGCTCGGGTCCATCCCCACCCGGACGGGACGATCTCACCGGGAGGTGGTGTGCAGGCCCTTCGGCGGACCTTCAGCGGCATGGACGCCGCTGAAGAGCCTACATGGACGTACTTGCGGCGTGTCCGCCGAAGGGCCTGCACGCCGCCTCCGCGCGAGCAACTTTCGGCCAGCAACCGCTTTGCCGGGGAAAGGACGCGAGCCCGATCAGTCAGCCCGCACCAGTCCACGCGACACCAGGAACGCGCGCGCATCCTCGGCATCGTGTTCGAACCAGGCGCGGGTGCTGCCGAGGCGGAAGCTGTAGCCCCAGGCGTCCATGTCGGCCATCAGCCGCTCCCGGCCGACGCCGGGGAGCTGGTCGGCGAGCAGGATCTGCAGGTAGCAGGCCGCGTCCTCCTCGGCCACCGAATCGGTCGCGTCGGTGTGCACCTGCGGCCTGCGGCCAGGCGGCATCACCAGCAGGTGGCAGGCCTCGTGCAGCAGCGAATGCACCGGCGTGTCGGCGCGCACGTACACCGTGCTCCCGATCAGCCCCGCCTCGCACTCGCCCCAATAACTGCCGGGGATCTCCGCGCCCGCGGCCACCGCCACCAGCGACAGCCCGTGCCCGGCCAGCAGCGCCCCGGGCGCATCGAAACCGATGTCGCGCACCCGCAGGACGCCGGGCTCCGGCATGGAAACGGCACCGGCCGGGGCCGATGCCGTCGGGGCGTCGCCGTGCATCCGGTCAGCCGTTGGCGGCGGCCGGTTTCTCGGGCAGCGTCACCGAGATGTCCAGCAGCTCGCTGTCGCCGTCCTTGTGCAGGTCCACCTTCACCGCGTCGGCGTCCACCGCGATGTACTTGCGGATCACCTCGAGCAACTCGCGCTGCAGCACCGGCAGGTAGTCCGGGGCATTGCGCAGGCTGCGCTCCTGCTGGATCAGGATCTGCAGCCGGTTCTTGGCGACGTTGGCGGAATTCTTGCTGCGCTGGGTGAGGAAATCGAAGATGCCCATGGCTCAACCCCCGAACATCTTGGAGAAGAAGCCCTTCTTCTCGACCGTGGTGAAGCGCATCGGCCGGTCTTCGCCCAGGATGCGCGCGACCGCGTCCGTGTAGGCCTGGCCGGCCGGCGAGGCCTCGTCCAGGATCACCGGCACGCCGGCGTTGGAGCTCTGCAGCACCTCGGGCGCCTCGGGGATCACGCCGACCACGTCCAGGCCCAGGATCTCCTGCACGTCCTTGATCGACAGCATGTCGCCGGCTTCCACCCGGCGCGGGCTGTAGCGGGTGAGCAGCAGGTGCTCCTTCACGCGCTCGCCGTTCTCGGCCTTGCGCGTCTTGCTGGCCAGCAGGCCCAGGATGCGGTCGGAGTCGCGCACCGAGCTGACCTCGGGATTGACCACCACGACGGCGCGATCGGCGTAGTACATGGCCAGGAAGGCGCCCTTCTCGATGCCGGCCGGGCTGTCGCAGATGATGAAGTCGAAGCCCTCGTCGGCCAGGTCCTTGATCACCTTCTCGACGCCTTCCTTGGTCAGCGCGTCCTTGTCGCGGGTCTGCGAGGCGGCCAGCACGAACAGGTTCTCGAAGCGCTTGTCCTTGATCAGGGCCTGCTTGAGGTTGGCCTCGCCGTGCACGACGTTCACGAAGTCGTACACCACGCGGCGCTCGCAGCCCATGATCAGGTCGAGGTTGCGCAGGCCGACGTCGAAGTCGATGACGGCGGTCTTCTTGCCGGCCTTGGCCAGGCCGCAGGCGAGCGAGGCGCTGGAGGTGGTCTTGCCGACGCCGCCCTTGCCCGAGGTCACCACGATGATTTCAGCCAATGTTCTTCTCCGTAACTTGGTCGCGCCCTGGGGGCGTCTGTTGGGGGTCAGTCGAGCTGTTCGATGCGCAGCTTGTCATGCTCCAGCCAGATCTGCACGGCCTTGCCGACCAGCTCGCGCGGCAGTTCCTCGAGCACCTTGTAGTGCCCGGCCACCGCCACCAGCTCGGCATGGAACTCACGGCAGAAGATGCGCGCCGAGGCCAGGCCGGAGGCGCCGGCCAGGGCGCGGCCGCGCAAGGCGCCGTAGACGTGGATCGAGCCGTCGGCGATGACCTCGGCGCCGGCGCCGACGGTGGCGCAGATGGTGAGGTCGCGGTCCTGGGCGTAGACCTGCTGGCCCGAGCGCACCGGCTGCAGGTGCACCTGCCCGGGCTGGGCGGCGCGCACGGCGGGCGCGGGCGCGGCAGCGGCGGC
>JAYRTA010000171.1:0-5111 GCA_041919875.1 Arenimonas sp. | reverse complement strand
GCTGTCGTTGGCGTCGCCGGCCTCGAACACGCCGACCACGGTCCAGTCCGAGCCGCGCATGCGGACCACCTCGCCCAGGCCCACGCCGGCGAACTGCCGGGCCACGCCGGCGCCGACGATGATTTCGCGCAGGCCCGGCTCGAAGCGCCGGCCCTCGACGATGCGCAGCTGCGGCCGCAGCTCGAAGGAGCCGGCCTCGACGCCGCGCAGGGTCACGTTGGCGCCGTTGACGGTCTCGCCCTTCTTGAACAGCTCGGTGATCACGATCAGCTCGCCGGACGCGAGCGGCTGGCCATCGCTGCCCTTGCGGATGCCCGGGGCGAGCTTGATCAGGGTGGCGGTGTCGCCGCCGAAGCCGGAGTTGAGCTCGGCGCCGGAGCCGCCGCGCAGCACGATGGCGTTGTCGGTGCGGCCGGCCTCCTGCAGCGTGGCGGCGAAGCCCTGGGCCATCGCCAGCAGGGCGGTGAACACGGCCACCACGCCGGCCAGGCCGATCACGATGACCAGGGACGGGCCCCAGCGCTGCGGCAGGCTGCGCAGGTTGAGGGCGGTGATGGCGAAAGTCTGTCCGAACATGTGCGTGCTCCCTCAGCGCCCGGCCAGGGCATCGACGATCCGCAGCCGCCGCGCGCGCAGCGCCGGCAGCAGGCCCACCGCCAGGCTCAGCACCACGATGGCCGCGGCACCGGCCAGCCACACGCCGCCGTCGATGGCGATCGGCAGCATCGGCCCGGCGGCCTTGGCCACCACCGCGCCCAGGGCCGTGGCGCCGGCCAGTCCCACCAGGCCGCCGATCGTGCACAGGGCGAAGGTCTCGGCCAGCACCAGGCCCAGCACGGCGTTGTCGGTGAAGCCCAGGGTCTTGAGCACCGCGAGCTGCGGCACGCGCTCGCGCACGCTTTGCGCCATGGTGTTGCCCACGACCAGCAGCAGGGTGAAGAACACCGCGAACAGGATCCAGCGCACGATCAGGCCGATGTCGCCCAGCTGCTTGATGAAGCCGACGTTGAAATCCTTCTCGGTCTGGGTCTTGGTTTCGTCGGCGCTGTTCTCGAAACGCTGGTCGATGGTGCGCGCCACCGATTCGGCCATGCCGGCGTCCTGCAGCTTGACCACGAAGATGCCGGCCATGCCGCCGCCGAACTGGGCCGCCTCGGCGAAGTAGCCGTGGTGGATGTAGAGGCCGCCGGCGGTATTGCGCCGCCATTCCTCGTCCACGCCGTCGTAGATGCCGACCAGTTCGAACTCCCAGTCCTTGCTGCCGTTCTTCTGCGGGAAGATGTTGGACTGGATCGGCACCCGGTCGCCCACCTTCCAGCCGTGCTTCTCGGCCAGCAGCCTGCCGGCGATCATGCCCGTGCGCTTGTCGCGGAAGGCAGTCCACAGCTCCTCCGGCATCACCCACTCGGGGTAGACGTCGTGCAGGCGCTCGGGATCGACGGCGAAGGCGAAGATCTGCGGGTCGTCGCGATAGACCGCGCCGAACCACTGCTGGTACATCACGCGCTCGACGCCCGGGATGGCGTCCATCTCGGGCACCATGCGCATCGGCAGCGAGCTGGTGAACGAGACCCGCGACTGGGTCACCAGCCGGGTGGCGCCCACGAAATCGGCGCCGGCGCTGAACACCTGGTTGAGCGACTGCAGCAGGCCGAACAGCACGAAGGCCGCGATCACCGACAGCAGCGTGAGCCAGGTGCGCGTCTTGCGGTGGAACAGGTTGGCGAGCACGAATCCGGTCTTGGTCATGGCCGCGTCCTCAGTGCGCCGGCGCGGCGTCGACCAGCAGGCCCTTGTCCAGGTGCACCGTGCGGCGGGCGTAGTCGGCCGCCTTCGGGTCGTGCGTGACCATGATGATGGTCTTGCCATGGTCGCGGTTGAGCACCTGCAGCAGGGTCAGGATCTCGTCGGCGGTCTTGCGGTCGAGGTCGCCGGTGGGCTCGTCGCAGACCAGCAGGGTCGGGTCGGTGACCAGCGCGCGGGCGATCGCGACGCGCTGCTCCTGGCCGCCCGAGAGTTCGCTGGGCTTGTGGCCGGCGCGGTCGGCCAGGCCGACCAGGGTCAGGGCGACCTGGGCGCGCTTGGCGCGTTCGGCGCCGCCCATCTTCGTCAGCAGCAGCGGCAGTTCGACGTTCTTCTGGGCGTTGAGCACCGGCAGCAGGTTGTAGAACTGGAAGACGAAGCCCACGTGCTCGGCGCGCCAGCGCGCCAGTTCGCCGGCGCTGAACTGGTCGATGCGCCGGCCGTCGACGGTGACGCTGCCGCCGCTGGGCGTATCCAGGCCGCCGATCAGGTTGAGCAGGGTGGTCTTGCCCGAGCCCGACGGGCCCATCAGGGCGACGAAATCGCCGCGCGGGATGTCCAGGTCAATGCCGTGCAGCACTTCGACCGACTGCTTGCCGCGGGTGTAGTTCTTGGTGAGCTGGCGGATCTGGACCAGGGACTCGGACATGCGGGGCCTCGCTTGGGTTCGGCGGCGGGTAGGAGAGGGAGCGGGATCAGGGCTGGACGACGACGGCGTCGCCGTCGGCGAGCGTGTCGGGCGGCGAGAGCACGACCTGCTCGCCGGCAGCCAGGCCGCGGGCGATGCGGCGGCGGCCATCGCGCGGCGCCTCGGCTTCGACGGGGCGCAGGCCGGCGCGGCCCTCGCGCACGACGAACACCACGCCGCGGCCTTCGCGCGTGGCCACGGCTTCGACGGGCACGCTCACGCCGGCGGCGGCCGGCGCAGCATCGGCCGCCGGCGCCGACTCCAGGAAGGACACGCGCACGCCCATGTCGGGCACGATGCGCGGATCGCGCTCGAGGAAGGCGATGCGCACCTTCACGGTCGCCTTGCTGCGGTCGGCGGTGGGCACGATGGCGATCACTTCGGCCGGGATCTTCCAGTCCGGGTAGGCGTTGAGCACGGCCTCGACCTTCTGGCCGCCCTTGACGCGGCCGATGTAGGCCTCGTTGACGTCCACCTGGATCTCCAGCGAATCCATGTCCACCACGGTGCCGATGCCGGTGCGGGTGAAGCCGCCGCCGGCCGAGATCGGCGAGATCATCTCGCCCGGCTGCGCCGCCTTCACCGTCACCACGCCGGCGAACGGCGCGCGCACCACCGTGTCGTCCAGGCCGATCTGGGCCAGGGACAGCGATTCCTGCGCCACCTGCACGTTGCGCCGCGCCGCCTCGGCCTGGGCCGCCAGCGCGTCGCGCTCGGCGCGCGACTGGTCGAGCAGGGACTGGGCGATGAGCTGGCGCGCGGCCAGGTCGGAATTGCGGGCCAGTGTCTTCTCGGCCAGGGCGGCCTGCGCCTGCGCGCGCACCACCTCGCTGCGGGCCGCGGCCAGGCGGGCCTGGGCCAGGTCACGCTGGGCGGTGGCGTCGGTGGCCTCCAGCCGCGCCATCACCTCGCCCTCGGCCACCGACTGGCCTTCCTCGATCAGCACCTCGAGCACCTTGCCGGTGAACTTCGAGGATACGGTCGCGATGCGGCGGGCCGTGACGTAGCCCGAGGCATCGAGCACCGAGGCCGGGCCGGCGCGGCCGCCGCTGCTTTCCGCGACGGCCGCGGCGACCTGCCCGGCCACCGGCGCCGGCCGCAGCGCCCAGGCCAGCACCGCCGCCACCAGCACCGCCGCGCCCAGCAGCCAGGGCCACAGGCGCCGCGTGGGCGCCGGCGGCGTGGCGCGCCGGTCGATCTTCAGTTCATTGAGCAGCTCGGTGTTGGCCATGGTCTCGCGCGGTCTCGACAGGGACGCCGCGAGTGTAGCCCCGGCCGGCGTGGGGCCAAGGTGCCGGAACTCACTTTTTCGCCCCAGTGCCGCGCGTCAGGACGCGGGCGTGACAGCTGTCACCGGCCGCCGAAGCGGCGCGAGAGCATCGCCCAGCTGGCGCGCAGGCCCTGGGCTTCACCGCCGGCGGGCTTGCCCGGGCGCTCGGCGTCGTTCCACGAATACACGTCCACGTGGCCCCAGGCCTGGCCCTCGGGCACGAAGCGCTCGAGGTAGAGCGCGGCGGTGATGCTGCCGGCCATGCGGCTGGCGCCGGCATTGGCCAGGTCGGCGACGTTGGACTTGAGGTAGCCCAGGTAGGGCCGCCACAGCGGCATGCGCCAGAGCGGGTCGCGCTGGCGCTCGCCGGCGGCGAGCCAGTCGGCCGCCAGGGCGTCGTCGTTGGCGTACAGCGCCGGCAGGTCCGGGCCCAGGGCGATGCGCGCGGCGCCGGTGAGCGTGGCGAAGTCCAGCAGCAGCGCCGGCTTGCCTTCGGCGGCATAGGCCAGCGCGTCGCAGAGCACCACGCGCCCTTCGGCGTCGGTGTTGTCAATCTCGACGCTCAGGCCCTGGCGGGTGGCGATCACTTCGCCGGGGCGGAAGGCATCGGGGCCGATCGCGTTCTCGACCAGCGGCAGCAGCAGCTGCAGGCGCACCGGCAGGCGGCGTGCCATCACCAGCTGGGCCAGGGCCAGGGCGTGGGCGGCGCCGCCCATGTCCTTCTTCATGTTGCGCATGCCGTCGGCGGCCTTGATGTCCAGGCCGCCGGTGTCGAAACACACGCCCTTGCCGACCAGGGCCAGGCGCGGATGCGTTTCGTCGCCCCAGGTCAGTTCGACCAGGCGCGGGGCGCGGTGGCTGGCGCGGCCGACGGCGTGGATGGCGGGGAAGTTCTGCGCCAGCAGCTCGTCGCCGACGACGCTGCGCGCCTGCGCCCCGTAGGCCTGGGCGACGCGGATCGCGGCGGCTTCGAGTTGTTCGGGGCCCATGTGCTCGGTCGGCGTGTTCACCAGGTCGCGCACCAGGGTGCTGGCCTTGAGCACGGCCAAGGCCTCGCTGGCCTCGGCACCGGCGTCCTCGAGCACCAGCCGGGCCGGCGCGCGCGCGGGCTTGAGGTAGCGGTCGAAGCGGTAGGCGCCCAGGCCCCAGGCCAGCAGCGCCTGGTCGGCCGGGACGGGCGCCGGCGACGCCGGGTCGAGGCGATACGTCCCCACGGGCAGTAGGCTGGGCAGGTGCGCCAGCGCCAGCGGATCCGTGGCTTCGGAAATGCCCGCCACGAACGCCGCCGGCCGGCCGTCCGCGCCCCGCAGCGCCCGCGGCGCGCCGGGCGCGGCCTGGAAGCCGTGCGCC
>JAYRTA010000170.1:0-5147 GCA_041919875.1 Arenimonas sp. | reverse complement strand
CCCGTCATCTCGGCCCTGGCCAGGTTGAACGGGGCAGATGGACAAGACACCCTTGCAAGGCAATCGGTGGAAGAGAGAAACGAGCTCGTTGATCGTGCGTTGTCGAGAATCGCCGCCACCCTGCCGAATGTTCACTATGTCAAGGTTTGGGATGGGCTATGCGGAGCCACCACTTGTCCAATTGAATGGAATGGCATGCCTGCGTATTCGGATGATGACCACATCTCGTACGGCTTCGCAAAGAATGGTCTGTCCGCGATCCTCACTTCTCGCTGGCCGGTGACCAACCAGAGCCTCCCACAATCGGATATCGAAGAATGACCATCCTCGTCACCGGCACCGCCGGCTTCATCGGTTCCCACGTCGCCCACGTCCTGCTCGACCGGGGCGAGGAGGTCGTCGGCTTCGACAACCTCAACGACTACTACGACCCCACCCTCAAGCAGGCGCGCCTCGATCGCCTCACGGCGCGCAAGGGCTACACCCACGTCACCGCGGATCTTGCGGACCGCTCGGCCGTGGAAATGGTCTTTGCTGCCCGCAAGCCCAAGCGTGTCGTCCACCTCGCCGCGCAGGCCGGCGTGCGCTACGCGGCCGAGAACCCGCACGTCTACGTGTCGAGCAACGTCACCGGTTTCCTGCACATCCTCGAGGGCTGCCGCCACCACGGCGTCGAGCATCTGGTCTACGCCTCCACCAGTTCGGTCTATGGCGCCAACACCGCCATGCCCTTCTCCGAGCACGGCCCGACCGAGCACCCGCTGACCCTGTACGCCGCCACCAAGAAGGCCAACGAGCAGATGGCGCACAGCTATGCCCATCTCTACGGCATTCCCTGCACCGGCCTGCGCTTCTTCACCGTCTACGGCCCCTGGGGCCGCCCCGACATGGCCCTGTTCCTGTTCACCAAGGCCATCCTCGCCGGCGAGCCGCTGCGCGTGTTCAACCACGGCCGGCACAAGCGCAGCTTCACCTACATCGACGACATCGTGCAGGGCGTGGTGCGCTCGCTCGACACCGTGCCGGGCCGCAACCCTGCGTGGTCCGGCCTGACGCCCGACCCGGCCACCAGCGGCGTGGCCCCGTACCGGATCTACAACATCGGCAACGAGCGGCCGGTCGAACTGCTGCGCTACATCGAGGTGCTGGAGCAGTGCCTGGGCCGCAAGGCCACGCTGGACATGCTGCCCCTGCAGGCCGGCGACGTGCCCGACACGGAGGCCGACGTCAGCGACCTGATCGCCAACGTCGGCTACCGGCCGGTGGTGCCGGTGGAAGAAGGCGTGGCGAGGTTCGTGGAGTGGTATCGCGGTTACTACGGGGTATGAGCCAGCACCTGCTGGTCTGCGGCGGCGCCGGCTACATCGGCAGCCACGCCTGCCGCTGGTTGGCGGGGCAGGGTCACGCGGTGACGGTGCTCGACGACCTGTCCAGCGGCCACGCCGCCGCGGTGCGCTGGGGGGAATGGGTCCGCGCCGACCTGCGGGTGCCGGAACAGGTTGACGCCGCCTTCGCCGGCCGGCGCTTCGATGCGGTGCTGCATTTCGCGGCGAAGTCGCTGGTGGCCGAATCGGTGGCACGGCCCGGCGAGTACTTCCGCAACAACGTGGACGGTACCCGGCACCTGCTGCAGGCGATGCAGCGCCATGGCGTGCGCCGGCTGGTGTTCTCGTCCACGGCGGCCGTGTACGGCCTGCCGCGCCAGGCGCGCATCAGCGAAGACCACCCGCTGGCCCCGGTGAATCCCTATGGCGAAAGCAAGCGGCGCGCCGAGCAGTTGATCGCCGACGCCTGCCGCGAAGGCGGGCTGCGCGCGGTCGCACTGCGTTACTTCAACGCCGCCGGCGCCACGCCCTCAGGCGAACTGGGCGAGAAACACGAACCGGAAACCCACCTGGTGCCCAACGTGCTGCGCGCGGCGACGGGCGAGGGCCCGCCCCTGCGGGTGTTCGGCGACGACTGGCCCACGCCCGACGGCACCTGCGTGCGCGACTACGTGCATGTGGACGACCTGGCTCAGGCGCATGCCCTGGCCCTGGACTGGACGGCGGCGCAGTCGGGTTTCCAGGTCTTCAACCTGGGCAGCGGCCGCGGGCATTCGGTGCGCGAAGTGATCGCCACCGCGGAGGCCGTGACCGGCCGGCCGGTGCCGCATGCGATCGCGCCGCGGCGCGAAGGGGATCCGCCGGTGCTGGTGGCCGCGGCCGACAAGGCGCTGCTGGCCCTCGGTTGGCGGCCTGCGTACGCATCGCTGCACACGATAATCGCCAGCGCCTGGCGCTGGCACTGCCATCCGGGGTTCTGAAACGCAGGTGGCAAGCGCGGGCGCGGCCCGGCCTCAGAGGTCCTGCTCGTAGCGGATGTAGGGTACGCGGCCCTCGTCGTCTTCTTCGCCGGTGGCGAAGGGATTCTTGCCGCGGCTGACCAGGTTCTCGGCGCCGACGGTGAAGCGGGCCCGCCACGGCGCACGCCAGGTGACGCCCAGGCCGAAGTTGCTGTAGCTGCCTTCCGCGCCCGGCACGTCGATGACGCGGCCGACGATTTCGCCGCCGAAGTCGCCCTTGCCGGCGCCCAGGGTCAGGGTGCCGCTGGTCCAGCCGGGCGTGACCGCGCCGGGCAGCACCGTGGTGGCCGGGACCACGCGCGCACGCGCCAGGGTGCCGCCGATGCTGAGCCAGACTTCATCGCCCATCTCGAGCTCGCCGCCCAGGCTGATGTCCTGCTGTTCGATCTGCAGGCCCTCGAGCGAGAGCAGCATGCGCTCGCCGCCGCGGGTGTCGCCCGGCAGCAGCAGCGGGGCCTCGCCTTCGTAACGGCCCAGGCCGAGGCTGGCGCTGATGCTGCCGCGCGGGCCGTCCAGGCGCGCTTCGGCGCGCACCGAGGGCTGGGGCAGCAGGGGGGTGGTGACGGCGCTGCCGGCTTCCAGGCGCGTGACCAGGCAGTGCCGGGCCATCGTGCCGACGCTGCGGGCCAGCGCGCTGTTGTTGCACAGCAGGCCGAGCGTGGGATTGGTCTCCAGGGACAGGCTGGCGCTGGCGCGGCGGCCGTTGTCCATCGGGATGACGAGGCCGGCGCCGAGCGAGGGCGAGCGGTCGCGCGCGAGCAGGCGGTCGAGCGCACGGACGCTGCGCTGGCCCGGTTCGATCAGCAGGAAGGCTTCGACCTGGCCGCTGTCCTGGTTCACCAGCGGCAGGGCGGTGGAGGTGTTGGCATCGGCATCGACCACCAGCGGCGCCGGCGACTGCGCGAACACGCCAACCGCCGCGAGGGCGAGCAGGCATCCGGCAATGGGTCGCAGCAGGGGCAGCATGGCGGTGGTCCTTCGGGGCTCCGGTGAGAGCCTGGCCGGGACGGGAAGTTCCCGGCCGGGGGTTTGCGGCCCGATTTTACGGGAATTTAACCCTTTCTTGAAAGCCGGGACGCCGCTGGTCCCTGAATCCCGTTCAGGCGGCGGCTACTGAAGGCGGCCGGGGCCCGGGCCGGGGGCATCGGGGGCCTGGGTGAACAGGGCATCCACCTCGTCGGGGGTGAACACATAGGCCTTGCCGCAGAAGTCGCAGTGCACCTCGGCCCGGCCGTCCACCACCGTGGCCCGGCCTTCCTCCGGCCCCAGGCTGGCCAGGACCTCGGCCACCCGCTCGCGCGAGCACGAGCAGGCGAAGCGCAGGGGGCGGCGGTCGAGCAGGCGCGGGGCCTCCTCGTGGAACAGGCGCCAGAGCAGGTCCTGGACCGGCAGGTCGGCCAGTTCGGCGTCGGTGAGGGTGTCCATCAGGGCCTGGCAGCGGGTCCAGGCGTCCGGGTCGGCCTGGCGGCCGGCATCGCCGGGCAGCTGCTGGATCATCAGGCCGGCCGCGCGCGGGCCGGTGCCGACCAGGTGGATGCGGGTGGGCAGCTGTTCGCTCTGCTGGAAATAGTCCTCGAAGGCGCCGGCCAGGCGGTCGGCGTCCAGGCCGACCAGGCCCTGGTAGCGGGTCATCTCGCGCGCGCCGGGCGGGGTGGACTCGATGGTGATGGCCAGCAGCGAGCCCTCGCCGAAATCGCGCGGGCCCAGGTGGGTCGGCACGGGTTCGGCCCAGCGGGCGATGCCGCGCAGGGTGCCGGCGGCGGTGCATTCGGCGAACAGGGTCCGCAGGCAGCCGGTGCCGCGCATCTGCACGCTCAGCCGGCCGTCGACCTTGGCGTGGCCGGTGAACAGGGCGGCCGCGGCGCAGGTCTCGCCCAGGCGCGCGGCGACGGGCACCGGGTAGTCCACCCGGGAGGCGATGTCGCGCCAGGTGTCGTCCAGGTGCACCACCACGCCGCGCACGCCGGCGCGGTCGAGCAGGAAGCGGGAGAGGGTGTCGTGATCGGGGTGGGCGTCGGTCATGGCGCGATTTTAGCCCGCGGGGCCGCTACATTGGCCGGCCATGGACCGTCGCCCGCCCCAAGCCGTCCGGCTCGATGCCACCCCCGCCCGCCCGCGCCGCCGCCGCCGCTGGCTGCGGCGCCTGATTTGGCTGCCCGCGTGGCTGCTGGCGATCACCGTGCTGCAGGTGTTGCCGCTGCGCTGGATCGACCCGCCGACCTCGATGTTCATGCTGATCCGCCAGGCCGAGGGCCTCGGCGAGGACGGCTTCCGGCTGCGCCAGGACTGGCGCGACTGGGAGCAGCTCTCGCCGCACCTGCCGGTGGCGCTGGTGGCGGCCGAGGACCAGAAATTCCCCACCCACGGCGGCTTCGACCTGGAGGCGATCGACAAGGCGCTCGACGGCAACGCCCGCGGCGGGCGCGTGCGCGGCGCCAGCACGATCAGCCAGCAGGTGGCCAAGAACCTCTACCTCTGGGGCGGGGGCGGCTATGTCCGCAAGGGCATGGAAGCCTGGTACACGCTGCTGATCGAGGCCTTCTGGCCCAAGCGGCGCATCCTGGAGGTGTACGCGAACATCGCCGAGTTCGGCGACGGCATCTACGGCGCGGAGGCGGCGGCGCAGGCCTTCTTCGGCAAGCCCGCCAGCGCGCTGACGCCGGCCGAAAGCGCACGCCTGGCGGCGGTGCTGCCCCATCCCAAGCGCTACAGCGCGGCCAATCCGGGGCCTTATGTGCAGCGCCGCGCGGCCTGGATCCAGCGCCAGGTGCGCCAGCTCGGCGGCCCCGCCTACCTCGACCCG
>JAYRTA010000169.1:0-5157 GCA_041919875.1 Arenimonas sp. | reverse complement strand
CCGCCGGCGCGCCCTGAGCGCGCCGGGCGGCGCCTGGCCGCCTGCGCAGGAACGCGCCGGGACGCAGTGGCCCGGCCGCCCGGGCCCTGCATCGCGTGCCGTGGCCGCTACAGGCCGCGGTCGGCGCGGAAGGCCTCGAAGCGGTCCAGCACGTCGTCCACCTGCACCAGGTCCATCACGCCCGGGAATTCGACGCGCTTGCCCCAGGGCAGGCGCGCCGCGGGCTTGCCCAGGAAGCGTTCGGCCGCCGCCGCGTAGTGGTCCACCGTCCAGCGCCGGTCCGAATACGGTCCGCTGCGGGCACCGTCGGTGCAGGCATGCAGTCCCAGCACCGGCGTGCCCATCGCATTGGCCATGTGCACCGGGCCGGAGTCCGGCGACAGCAGCAGGGTGGCGCGGCCCAGCAGGGCGAGCAGTTGCTTGAGCGTGTCCTTGCCGACCAGGTCCAGGGCCGGGGCCGACATCGCGGACAGGATCGCGTCGGCGGTGTCGCGCTCCAGCGCGCTGCGGCCGCCGATGATCGCCACGCGCCAGCCGCGGGCGGCGGCCTGGTCGGCGACCGCGGCGTAGCGCTCGGGGCGCCAGTTGCGCAGCGGATGGCTGGAGCAGGGCGAGACCAGCAGGGTGGGCGTCTCGCCCGGCAATTGCTGGCGCGCCCAGTCATGCGCGGCGTCGGGCACCGGCAGGCGCCAGGCGATGGGTCCGGGCGCGACTCCCAGCGGGCGAAGGAACTGCCGGAACGCGTCCTGCACATGGTGTCCGCCGGCCGGGATGCGTTCGTTGATGAACAGCGAATGGCCTTCCTTGCTGCGGGCGGCATCGAAGCCGATGCGCCGGTCGGCGCGCACGAGGGTCGAGGCCAGGCCGGCGCGCAGGGCCAGCTGAAGCTGGAGCAGCACGTCGAAGCGACGGCCCGCCAGGCGCGCGCGCAGCTCACGCAGGCCCGCCAGGCCGGCCTTCTTGTCGAAGGGCAGCAGTTCGACGCCATCCAGGCCCTCGAGCAGCTTCGCTTCGCCCTTGCCCAGGATCCAGGTGATCGGCAGGCCGGGGTAGGCCGCCTGCAGGTCGCGCACCAGGGCGACGGCGTGCACGGCGTCGCCCAGGGCCGAGAGGCGTAGCAGGCAGAGCGAGCGCGGCGCGGGGTTCAGGGGCATTGGTTACACTGGCGGGCCATGGGAAACCGCGCCGCCGCCGCCGAGCGACTGCAGCCCTTCCGCGATGCGCGCGGGTCGGGCGCGATTGTGTTCGACCCGGCGCGGCTGCGGCAAGCCGAGCCCGCGTGGCTCGATCCCGGGCACTGGGGCGCCGCCGCGCGTCCCGTGGCCGAGGGCGGGCGTGGTGCGGCCTGGTTCGTGCACGGCGACTTCGGCGACGGCGTCCTGCGCCATTACCTGCGCGGCGGCCTGGCGGCGCGGGTGAGCCGCGATGCCTACCTCTGGCAGGGCCCGGCGCGGGTGCGCTCCCTGGCCGAGTTCCGGCTGCTGGCCGAATTGCACGCCGAAGGCCTGCCGGTGCCCGCGCCGCTGCTGGCGGGCTGGTGGCGTCGCGGGCCGGTGTACCGCGCGGCAATCCTGGTCGAACGGATCCCCGGGGCACGGGCACTGGCGCACTGGCTGGCCGGGGCGCCCGACCTGGCGCCCTGGGAGGCCTTCGGGCACGCCATCGCGCGCCTGCACGCCGCCGGCGTCGAGCACGCCGACCTCAATGCCCACAACCTGCTGGCGGACGTCGACGGCGCCGCCTGGCTGATCGATTTCGACCGCGGCAGGCGCCACCTGCGCCCCGGCGCCTGGCGCCAGCACAATCTGCAGCGCCTGGCGCGCTCGCTCGCGAAGCTGTCCGGTGACCACCGCTGGAAACCCGGTTTCGCGCGCCTGCAGGCGGCTTACGCGGGGCAGCGGCCATGAGCTGGACCCTGCGCTTCCTCGGGGTGGGCAATGCCCAGGCCGCGGGCCAGCTGGGCTCGGCCTCGGCGGTGATCGAGCGCGATGGCGCGCCCCTGCTGATGATCGACTGCGGCGTCGAGGCCCTGGCGGCCTTCGAGGCCGCGTACGACGCCTTGCCCGACGCCCTGTTCATCACCCACGTGCACATGGACCACGTGGCCGGCCTCGAACGCCTGTTCTTCGCGACCTATTTCGATCCGGCCCGCCGCGGACGGGTGCGCCTGTACGTGCCGGTGGGCGTGCTGCCGCACCTGCAGGCGCGGGTGGCCGACTATCCCGGCGTGGTCGCCGAGGGCAGCGCGAACTGGTGGGATGCCTTCCAGCTGGTGCCGGTGACGCGCGGCTTCTGGCACGACGGCCAGTGGCTGGGCGTGTTTCCCGTGCGCCACCACCTGCCCGACACCGCCTTCGGCCTGCGCCTGCCGGGCAGCGTCGTGTGGACCGGCGACACCCGGCCGATCCCCGAGCAGCTGGCGCGGCACGCCGCGGCCGGCGAGATCGTCGCCCACGACTGCGCGCTGCACGGCAATCCCTCGCACAGCGGCATCGAGGACCTCGAGCGCGAGTACCCGCCCGGCCTGCTGGCGCGCTGCGTGCTCTACCACTACGCCTCGCGGGCCGATGGCGAGGCCCTGCGCGCGCGCGGGCTCCGGGTGGCCGAGGCCGGCGACCGGCTGGCCCTGGCCGACCCCCTGCCGGGCGAACAGCCTTGAACGCCGTGCCCCGGCCCCCGCCGGCGCCCCCGCCGCGCGACCGATGGCAGCGGCCGCTGCGCGACCTGCGCCTGTCGGTGATCGAAACCTGCAACTTCCGCTGCCCCTACTGCATGCCGGCCGATGCCGTGCCGGGCGGGTCGCCGGCGCTCGACCGCGCCGGGCGGCTCGACTTCGACCAGATCGAAACCCTGGTGCGCGCCTTCGCGGGCCTGGGCGTGAACAAGCTGCGGCTGACCGGCGGCGAACCGCTGCTGCGCAAGGGCCTGCCCGACCTGGTCTCGCGCCTGGCCGCGGTGCCCGGCATCGACGACCTGGCCCTGACCACCAATGGATCGCTGCTGGCCGGCCAGGCCGGCGCACTGCGCGCCGCCGGGCTGCACCGGCTGACGATCAGCCTCGATTCGCTGGATCCGGACGGGTTCCGCGCGCTGTCCGGCGGACGCGGCGAACTCGCCGACGTGCTGGCCGGGATCGCCGCCGCGGAGGCGGCCGGCTTCCGGCGCCTGAAGATCAACTGCGTGGTCCAGCGCGGCGTGAACGAAGACCAGGTGCTGGCCCTGGCCGGGCATTTCCGGGGCAGCGGCCACGTGCTGCGCTTCATCGAGTACATGGACGTCGGCACCTGCAACGGCTGGCGCCGCGAGGGCGTGCTGCCCTCCGCCGAGCTGCACGCGCGCATCCACGCCCGCTGGCCGCTGCGCCCGCTGGAGGCGAACTACACCGGCGAAGTCGCGGCGCGCCATGCCTATGCCGATGGCGCCGGCGAGCTGGGCTTCGTCAGCTCGGTCAGCGCGCCCTTCTGCGGCGACTGCCACCGCGCGCGGGTATCGGCCGACGGCCAGCTCTACACCTGCCTGTTCGCACGTGAAGGCCTGCCGCTGCGGCCCTGGCTCGCCGCGGGCGACGAGGCCCTGGCCGGCCGCATCGCCGCCGCCTGGTCGGCCCGCGAAGACCGCTACAGCGAACGCCGCGCCGCCGCATCCGGGGGCCGGCGCATCGAAATGTTCTACATCGGGGGTTGAGGTGGCCAAGGCGGGACTGACGCACGTGGATGCCGCCGGCCGGCCGGCGATGGTGGACGTTGCCACGAAGCCGGCCACCGCCCGCGCAGCGGTGGCCGAATGCCGCGTGCGTTTCCCGCCGGTGGTGGCGCGCCAGCTGCGCGCGGGCGGCATGGCCTCGGCCAAGGGCCCGGTGCTCGACACCGCGATCATCGCCGGCACCATGGCGGTCAAGCGCACCCACGAGCTGGTGCCGTTCTGCCACCCGCTGCCCATCGACGGCTGCCGTTTCGACCTGGGCTGGAGCAGCGAGTCCGTGCTGCGCATCGAGTGCGCGGTCAGGACCACCCATCGCACCGGCGTCGAGATGGAAGCCCTGACCGGCGCCACCGTGGCGGCGCTCACGG
Source organism: Arenimonas sp. (assembly GCA_041919875.1). Taxonomy (GTDB): domain Bacteria; phylum Pseudomonadota; class Gammaproteobacteria; order Xanthomonadales; family Xanthomonadaceae; genus Arenimonas. The sequence goes on along the minus strand of JAYRTA010000169.1, from coordinate 1,087 downwards.
TGTACGACATGTGCAAGGCGCTCTCGCACGCCATCGTCATCGGCCCGGCGAGGCTGCTGGCCAAGCGCGGCGGCAAGCGCGAGGTGGGACGGCGATGAGCATCACGGTGCTGTATTTCGCCAGCCTTCGCGACGCGGCCGGCACGGCCAGCGAAACCCTGCCGCTGCCGGCTTCGCTGCCGGCCCTGTACGAGGCCCTGCGCGCCCGGCACGGCTTCGCGCTGCCGCGCGAGCGCCTGCGGGTGGCGATGGATGGCGCCTTCGTCGCCTGGGACACGCCGCCGCGCGCCGGCAGCGAGATCGCCTTCATCCCGCCGGTCTCGGGCGGCTGAGCCGGTGATGAAACGCTTCGCACTCAGCGACCGGCCGTTCGAGATCGCAGCGCTGCGCCCGCGCCTGCTCGATCCGGCCGCCGGCGCCTGTGCCAGTTTCGAGGGCTGGGTCCGTGACCACCACGCCGGCCGCGGCGTCCTGGGCCTGCGCTACGAGGCCTACGCCGCGCTGGCCGAAAACGAAGGCGAAGCCATCCTCGCCCACGCCCTGCAGCGCTTCGACATCACGGCCGCCGCCTGCGTGCACCGCACCGGCGACCTGGCCATCGGCGACCTGGCCATCTGGGTCGGCGTCAGTGCCGCCCACCGCGGCCCGGCGTTCGACGCCTGCCGCTGGATCCTCGACGAAGTAAAGTCCCGCGTGCCCATCTGGAAGCACGAGCGCTACGCCGACGGCGACGCCACCTGGCTTCATCCCTCGCCCTGACGATGGCGATGGCCTTGCGCCCTCAAGGACTTGGACGCTGATCACCGCGGATAGAAGCACGGATAGACGCGGATAGAGCGAAACGGGGTGCCGCGGCGCGACCGTCCAGTGTGCGGAGCCCCCCTTGGTAAGGGGGGCGCGCCGAAGGCGCGGGGGATTGGGAGTGCAGGCCGGGGCCCGAACTTTGCGAAGCGAAGTTTGGGACGCCACTCAGGCTGCGCCTGAGTGGGGTGGCAGCCCCGCCGGCGGTTCCCGGCACCCGCATCATCCAATACCGTTGCTGCCTTCCGGCCCTGGCGGGGTTTTCGGACTAGCGTCGCGGGAGGCCG
>JAYRTA010000168.1:0-5160 GCA_041919875.1 Arenimonas sp. | reverse complement strand
AATCCACGCGGGAGCCAATCCTTTCCCTCCGCAGGTCGGGGGGTCTGTCTGGGCCGCGGGGATGGCGGTAGGCTGGGGGCCGACGGAGTGACGGGACCCGCATGGCACTGCCCGGATTCGACACCGACCTGTTGCTGCCGCTGGGCACCGCGCTGGGCGTGGGCCTGCTGGTCGGCGTCGTGCGCGAGCGGCGCCTGCCCGAGGTGGCCGTCGTGGCGGGCCTGCGCACCCACGCCCTGGCCGCCCTGACGGGCGTGGTGGCCCATCACCTGGCGCCGGCGGTGTTCATCGCGGTGCTGCTCCTGGTGGGCGCCTTCGCGGCCATGAGCTACCGCCAGACCCGCGAGACCGACCCCGGCCTCACCGGCGAAGTCGCCCTGGTGCTGACCACCCTGCTGGGCGGCCTGGCCCTGCCCCTGCCCGGCCTGGCCGGTGCCCTGGGCGTGCTGGTGGCGGTGCTGCTGTACGCCAAGCACCCCCTGCACCGCCTCACCCGCGACCTGGTGAGCGAACAGGAAGTGCGCGACGGCCTGCTGCTGCTCGCCTCGGCCCTGGTGGTGCTGCCCCTGCTGCCCGACCGCACGCTCGGGCCCTTCGACGTCTTCAACCCGGCCACGCTGTGGAAACTCGTGGTGCTGGTGATGGCCATCAGCGCTCTGGGCCACGTGGCGCTGCGCGCGACCGGCAACCGCTGGGGCCTGGCCGTCGCGGGCTTCTTCGCCGGCTACGTCTCGTCCACGGCCGCCACCGCCGGCTTCGGCCAGCGCGTGCGGGAAACCCCGGCGCTGCTGTCCTCCGCGGTGGGCGCGGCGATGCTGGCCAACCTGGCCTCGCTCAGCCTGTTCGTGCCGATCCTGCTCGCGGTCGCCCCCGGCCTGCTGCCGGCGCTGTGGCTCGAGCTGGCCGCCGCCGGGGCGGTGCTGCTGGCGGGCGGCCTGCTGGGCCTGCACCGCGGCGAGGACGGCGACGTGCCGGCCCCGACGTCGCAGTCGCGCATGTTCCGCTTCCGCCACGCCCTGGCCTTCGCCGCGATCATCACCGCGGTGCTGTTCGCCTCCGCGGCGCTCAACGCCTGGCTGGGCCCGCGCGGCGCCATCACCGCGGCGGTGCTGGCCGCGCTGGCGGAGCTGCATGCGGCGGTCGCCACCGTCGGCAACCTGCATACCGGCGGCGTCATCGGTACCGACGACGCCCGCTGGACCCTGCTGGGCCTGCTGGCCGCGGCCTGGATCGCCAAGACCCTCGTCGCCTGGACCACCGGCGGCACCGGCTACGGGCTGCGCGTCAGCCTGGGCCTGGGCGCCTCCGTGGTGGCGGTGCTGGCCGTGCTGTGGATCACCTGAGGAGTCCGGATATGCGCATCACCCTCGCCCTGGGCCTGTGCTTCCTGCTCGCCGCCTGCCCCGGACCCGACCAGCCCGGGACGCCACCGGCGCCCGACGCCGGCGCAGCGACGGCCGACATCGCAGCACCCGCCACCGCAAACCCCGGCGTGCCCGACGCCGGCGTCGCGACCGAGGGTGGGAACGCGACCGGGGGCGCCAGCGACGACGTGCCGCCCGCGGCATCGGCCGACGCGGCCCCCGCCGACCCCGGCCTGGCCCGCCTGGTGGGCCGCGTCAGCTACCCGAGCGAATACCTGCCGGTGATGCGCGTCTGCGCGATCGCCGCCGCCGACCCGGGCCTGGGCCACTGCCGGCTCACCGTCGATAACCAGCCGCACTTCGAGATCGCGGTCCCGGCGGGCGACTGGTGGCTGCTGGCCTGGCCGCAGGACACCGGCACCGCCGGCGATCCCGGCCTGCTCAGCGTCGCGAGCGACTGCCTGGGCAGCGGCGGCGTCGGCTGCGACGACCATGCCCTGCTCGCCGTCACCGTCGCCGCCAGCGAGGTGCGCGAGGGCCTGGACATCAACGACTGGTACTACGACCCGCAAGCCACCCCGCCGCCGATGCCGCCGCGCGGGGAAACCGGCGAATGAGCCACCGGCTCAGATGATGCGCAGCGTGATCGCCTTGAGCACCGCGCGGGTGCGGTCGCGGGTGCCGAGCTTGTCGAGGATCTCGCTGACGTAGTTCTTCACCGTGCCCTCGGACAGGAACACCGCGCGCGCGATCTCCTTGTTCGAGTACCCACCGGCGATCAGCCGCAGGATCGCCACCTCGCGCTCGTTGAAAGTGTCCGTGGGCGCGCCCTGGTCGCGGTAGGCGTAGCGCGCGCGCACCGGGTCGGTGGGCACCGGCGCGAGCAGGGTTTCCCCGCGCGCCACGCGCACGATCGCCTCGTGCAGGTCCTCGGGCGAGGCGTCCTTGAGCAGGAAACCCTGGGCGCCGGCCTCGGCCGCGCGCAGCGGCAGGGCCGGGTCGTCGAAGGTGGTCAGCAGCACCACCGGCGTGGCATCGCCGCGCGCGCGCAGGGCGTGCACCAGGCCGAAGCCGTCCAGGCCGGGCATGCGGATGTCCGACAGCACCACGTCCACGGGCGAGGCCGCCAGCGCCGCCAGCAGCGCCTCGCCGTCGCCGGCCTCCAGCACCACCTGCAGCGCCGGGAAGCCGGCGAGCAGCGCCTTCAGGCCGCCGCGCACCAGGGCCTGGTCGTCGGCCAGGGCCAGCCGCAGCGGGACCTCGCGCGCGCCGCTCACGCCGGCCCCGGCGGCAGCCAGGCCTGCAGGTGCACGCCGCCGGTGTCGGTGCGGCCGCAGTCGAAGCGGCCGCCCAGCCCCTCGATGCGCTCGCGCATGCCGCGCAGGCCATTGCCCGGCGCGAGTTCGCCGCGGCCGCGGCCGTCGTCGCGGATGTCCAGGCGCAGGCCGCCGCGTTCGCGCTGCAGCACCACCCACAGGGTCTGTGCCTGCGAATGGCGCGCGGCATTGGTCAGGCCTTCCTGCACCGCGCGCAGCACCGCCTCGGCCTGCGCCAGCGAGTCCGCGCGCGCGCCCTCGTCCACCTGCAGCTGCAGGCGCGGGCGTGGGAAGGAGCTGCCCAGCGACGCCAGCGCGGCGCCGAGCTCCATGCCCTCGCCCTCGCGCATCTGCTGCACGACCCCGCGGATGTCGGCCAGCAGTTCGTCGGCGAGGCGGGCGCAGGTCTGCACGCCGTCGTCGCCGGCGAAGCGCGGGTCGCGCGCCAGCGCGCCCAGGTTGAGCTTGAGCGCAGAGAGCTTGTGCCCGGCCACGTCGTGCAGCTCGCGCGACAGACGCAGGCGCTCGGAATCGCGTGCGCTCTCGGCCAGCAGGCTGCGGGTGGCCAGCAGGTCGGCGTTGGCGGCGCGCACCGCTTCGCCCGCGGACTCGGCCTGGGCGGCGTAGCGCATCACCAGGGCGGCGAAGCCCTGGAAACTGCAGTAGGCCAGCCAGGTGATCCACAGGTAGTCGCGGCCCGGCCAGAACCGCCACATCACCGCAGCCAGGGCCAGATTGATGGCCGCCAGCCAGGCCCACAGCACGGCCCCGTCGTAGCGTGCCGCCAGCATCGCCGACAGCAGCACCAGCAGGATCGGCGCGGCGCTGTTGGGCGCCGCCGCCGCCGGCACCAGGGCCAGGCCCGCCAGCAGCGCGCCGACCAGGGCGAAGCCGGCCGGTCCCAGCCGCGAGGACAGCTGGTCCTCGGCCACGAACACCACCAGGAACGCCACCGTGCACACGCGCGCGGCCAGGCCCAGGCCCGGGGCCAGCGTCTCGGCACCGTCCACGCTGAACCACACCGCCGCCCAGGCCGCATAGGCGGCCAGGCTCATCGGTGCGAACAGGTCGGTCCAGCGGCGGGCGGGCGCGTGCGGCATGCCGGCAGCTTGCGACCCGGCCGCGCCGCGCCGCAAGGCGGCGGCGCGAGAAAGTGACTTCCGGCACCACGCGCCGGTGACCGCCGGCACCTGAGCGCCGGAGCGCCGCGGCCGACACTGGCGCCGTCCCACCCGGAGCCCCTGCCATGAGCGCCTACCCGATCCTCGTCGCCCTGCACGTCGCGCTGGGCGTCATTGCCCTGCTCTCGTTCTGGACCGCCGGCCTGGCGCGCAAGGGCAGCCCCGTGCACCGCGCCGCCGGCAAGGTGTTCATGCTGGCGATGGCCGGCCTGTTGCTGGGCGCGATCCCGATGACGGGCTACATCCTGCCGCGCGCGCCGGTGATCGGCGGCTTCCTGGCCTACCTGCTGGTGATCACCGGCACGGCGCTGTGGACCAGCTGGCGTGCCATCCGCGACAAGCGCGACTGGGCCCGCTACACCGGCCCGGTCTACCGCGTGCTGATGTGGCTCAACCTGGCCAGCGGCCTGGCGGTGCTGTGGCTGGGCCTGTTCCGCGCCACCCAGATGCAGCTCGTGATCAGCGCCTTCTCGCTGATCGGCATCGCCATCTTCGCCAACATGTGGCGCTTCTCGCGCCGCCCGCCCGCCGAACCGCGCTGGTGGCTCAAGGAGCACCTGGAAGCCATGCTCGGCAACGGCGTCGCCACCCACATCGCCTTCCTGGGCATCGGCCTGCCGCGCCTGCTGCCGATGCTCGACGGCGGCCTGCTGCGCAACCTGGCCTGGCTGGCGCCGATCGGGGTGGCGCTGGCGGCGGGCGCCTGGCTGCGCCGCAAGTACCTGGCGCCCCGGCCCGCGGCGCGGGCCTGAGGCGGCGGCTCAGACGTCGCCGTCGGCCAGCCAGCCCTCGCCGGTGCCGCGGTTGAACACCGTGTCGCCCGGTTGCACCGCGCCGGCCGGGAAGCTCTCGAGCGCCGCCAGCGTCGAGTAGATCGGCGTGAAGTCCGGCCGCGTCGCCTCCATCAGCTGCTCGTAGCTGTCGATGACGAAGTAGGTCTTCTGGTAGGTGTCGATGCGGTAGCGCGTGCGCATGATGCGCTCGAGGTCGAAGCCGATGCGGTTGGGCGCGGCGCTGTCGAGGCAGTGGATGGATTCGCCCTTGGAGCTGACGATGCCGCTGCCGTAGATGCGCAGGCCGCCGGCCTCGCGGATCAGTCCGAACTCCACCGTGTACCAGTACAGGCGCGTCAGGTTCACCAGCGCCTCGGGCCCGATCGCGTGCGCTTTCACCCCGCCGCGGCCGTAGGCGGCCATGTAGTCGGCGAACACCGGGTTCATCAGCAGCGGCACGTGGCCGAACAGGTCGTGGAAGAGGTCGGGCTCGCTCAGGTAGTCGAGCTGCTCGGGTTTGCGGATC